>CAYZFW010000409.1:0-3297 GCA_964477615.1 uncultured Phycisphaeraceae bacterium
AAACGCCAGCGCGCCGACCTTGTCCTTCAGTTCCAGGATCATCGTCTCGGCGAGTTTCTTCCCGATCTCGGGGAGCCCCTTCAGCGCCGCCACGTCACCGCCGGCGATGGCCGCGGCGATCTCGCCCGACGGCGCCGCCATGGCCCTCAAGGCCCGCTTCACCCCCAGCCCCTTGACCTTCGTCAACAACTCGAACAGCCGCTCATCAGCCTCCGAAGCGAACCCGACCAGCCGCGGGATGAACGACGCGCCCTGCGCCTGCTGCTCGAGGTATTGAAAGGTCCGCAGGCTGATCCGCTGACCGATCTGGGAGGCCAGTGCGTCCGCCGTCGCGGCCGGGAGCATGACTTCATACCCCAGTGGCCCCGCAACCCCGGAACCCGGTACCGCCTCCGGCGACACCACCGCCGCCCCGGTGCCCGCGGCGGTGTCGACGGATTCGAGGATGCCGGTGAGGCGGGCGAGCATGATGGGGGACTGTATGCCATTCGCGGATCAGCTCTGCGCTGCGGGTGGCCCGCCGGTCCGCTGCGGGTGAGCAACGTCAACCGCAGGCAGGCCACCACATTCCGGACATGGCGTACCCGTCGCGAGCCCGCGCCGGTCGTAGCCGCAAGAGGCGCACAGTCCGCCGCGCACCCGACGAGCCGCTCGAAAGGTGAGAACTCCCCGCCAGACCCATGCAATCGTGGTGGCAAAGATGAGTGTGTTCACCGCAAACCCCGGCCAGACGGGGAACAAACCGAACCGATTCGGCCCGAGGTCGATCCCGCCGCGCCATGAGGCCAAGCTCCCCGGGCTAATCAACGAGATGATCTGTCCGGGATTGCGGACGTCGACGATCTCTTGATATTGCATGGAGAGCATGGGCAAGCCCGAATGCGAGAGGTTGGCGACGATGGTTCGCGCTGGCTTCGCTGCTTCCGTTCCATCAGCTGCCGGCTCGTCCCAGATCATCTGCCATTGCGTCTGCCCAGCACTGCTCCGGCTGAAGAACTTGTTCAGGGTCGGCAGATGCGGAGGCAACGCGATTGAGTCCACTGGGGCGGTCGGAACTCTGTCCCAAGAGGTCATCCAACCCATGGGCAGAGGCGGGAGCCAAACAAGCCCCCAAGCCACCGCCACATTCAGCACCACCCCAGCGAGTAGACACAACGCAACCCACGCCGCGATCCGCCACGCCCTCGGCTTGCCCCGTGTCATCTTCACCTTTCCAGCATACCCCACCACACCCCTCCTGCCTTGCATCTCCCCGCTACATTCCCGGCGTGTCCGTAGTCCCCACATCATCCTCCGCCCCCCGGGCCCCCCACCAGCACAGCATCCGCGAGATCGCCGCGCTCGTCTCGCGTGGCGAACTCGCCGCGCAGGACCTCACCCGATCCGCCCTCGACGCCGCAGCGGCGAAAGACCCCGCCCTGGGCAGCCTCCTCCAGACCTTCCCCGACCTCGCGCTCGCGCGGGCCAAGGCCATCGACGAAGCCGCCGCCGCGGGCATCGCCCCCGGCCCGCTCGCCGGCGTCCCCGTCGTCCTGAAAGACAACATCTGCACCGACTTCGGGCGCACCACCTGCGGTTCGAGGTACCTCGAGCACTACGAGTCCCCCTTCACCGCCACCGCGGCCCAGCGCCTCATCGACGCCGGGGCGGTCGTCATCGGCAAGGCGAACCTCGACGAGTTCGCCATGGGCTCTTCCACGGAGAACTCGGCGCTGCAAGTGACGCGCAACCCCCACGACCTCTCGCGCGTGCCCGGCGGGTCCTCGGGCGGGTCCGCCGCCGCCGTGGCCGCCGGCATCGTGCCCGCGGCCCTCGGCTCCGACACCGGGGGCTCCGTGCGCCAGCCCGCCTCCTTCTGCGGCCTGGTCGGTGTGAAGCCCACCTACGGGCGCGTCTCGCGCTGGGGCCTCGTCGCCTACGCCTCCAGCCTCGACCAGATCGGCCCGCTCACCACCAGCGTCGCCGACGCGGCCCTGATGCTCAACGTCATCTGCGGGCACGACCCCCTGGATTCCACCAGCAGCGCCTCGTCGGTCCCGGATTTCCTGAAGCACATCGATGAGCCCATCGCGGGCCTGCGCGTCGGCGCCCCGAAGCAGGCGCGGTCCCATGCGAACCACCCAGCCGTGGACTCCGCCATGCGCCGCGCCGAGGACGCCCTTGCCGCCGCCGGGGCCGAGATCGTCGAGATCGATCTCCCAACGCTCGAACACGGGATCGCGGCGTACTACATCGTCGCCCTCGCCGAAGCGTCGAGCAACCTCGCCCGCTTCGACGGCGTGCGCTACGGCCGGCGCGCCGCCCTTGCCCCCACCGATACCCTGCTCGACCTGTACGCCAAGAGCCGCGCCGAGGGCTTCGGGCCGGAAGTGCGCCGGCGCGTCATGCTCGGCACCTACGCGCTCAGCAGCGGCTACTACGACGCCTACTACCTCACCGCCCTGAAGGCCCGCCGCCTCATCAAGCAGGACTTCGACCGCGCCTTCGGCATCGCCGCCGACGCCCACACCCCGCGCAGCACAACGGGCGTCCACGCCGTCCTCATGCCCACCGCGCCCAGCCCCGCGTTCAAGATCGGCGAGAAGACCACCGACCCCATCGCCATGTACCTCGAGGACATCTACACCGTCCCCGTGAACCTCGCGGGCATCGCCGCCATGAGCGTCCCCGCGGGCTGCGCCGAGATCGACGGCAAGCGCCTCCCGGTGGGTGTGCAGGTGATCTGCCCGGCGTTCGAGGAGGAATCCATGCTCCGCATCGGACGCATGATCGAAGCGGGGGTGGCCCTGTGAGCGATGAGAGAACAATGCGCATCGCCCGCCAGCACGCGCTCACCAGCAAGCTGCTCGGCGTGGATTTTCTGCCGGTGCGCGTGTTGGCGTCGGGCGGACCAGCAGAATCGCCCGCTCCCGCGGCACAGGTTGCCGCGTCGGTTCCCTCCCCGGCGGCACCCAAGGCCCCGCCCGTTGTCGTCGTTCCATCTGATTCACCCGCGCGAGACTCCAAAGCCGCCGCGCTCGCCGCCCTGCGTGAGAAGCACGACCACCAGTGCCCGCACTGCACCAAGGCCACCGCACACACCCAAACCGTCTGGGGCGACGGCGACCCCGACGCCCGCCTCATGTTCATCGGCGAAGCCCCCGGTGCCGACGAGGACCGCGAGGGCATCCCCTTCGTCGGGCGCTCCGGCCAACTGCTCAACCAGATGATCACCGCGATGGGCCTCTCGCGCCAGCAGGTCTATATCGCCAACGTCCTCAAGGCCCGCCCCCCCAACAACGACACGCCGACGGGCGA
>CAYZFW010000410.1:0-3290 GCA_964477615.1 uncultured Phycisphaeraceae bacterium
GGTCCCACCCCCGCGTCCCCCCCGCCTTGGGGGTGATGCTGTCCTACCGCGGGCAAAAAAGGTAACCGCCTCGGTCCGATGTTCTCGGGCCGAGGCGTTGACTCCTCACAGAGTGTGGCAGTTTGTTGAGTCTTCGGCCCGACCAAAGGGCGAACCGATAGCCTCGAAGCCAGGGCTGCCGGTTTCCCAGCCGCACCTGATCGTTCCGGCGGATCGACGAATTCTTCGTCGGCCCCGCGACGGTGCCCTGTGCTGCACCGTCGACACCGTGAATATAACGCACAAACGGCGCGGGTCAAGGCAAAAACGAAAAAAACCAACAGCTCAGCGATTCTCGCTGTCTGGAGGGTGCATTATCAGCCTTTGGAAGGCTTCCCTATATCGCCGCACTCAACTCGCGGCCTCTTTCTCAATCACTTCGCCCATGATTTACCACGGGCGAAGCGAGCACAGGGAATCCGCAGCACATTGCCTAAGCAACCGAAGTCGCTCTGGCCAGCCACGGAGGAGTCAGCAGATCAAAGAACGATCCAACGAACATCCACCGCCGCAGCGGGGGTCTCTCAAAAGACTCTCTCTCAATTGTCGAGGTGGTTGCTTCCCTCACCTCGCACGCCTTGTTCGGACGCGGGCCACTTGCGCGGCTCTTCGGACTCAACACAGAGAGAGTACCCCAAGTTTTCCACGCGTCAAGTTCCATTCTTCCGGTTCAGGCGGAAAATCTCCTACCTCGTCACGAAATCGTCCGGAAAATCATCGATCTGAGGCGATTTCACCCAGATTTTACCAAACAAAATCCGATCAAACGACGGTCTCTACTTCTTCACCTCTTCCGCGTCCTTCACCGGGGCCACCGGCTTCGCGTCAGTGGCGGGCTTCGCGGCTTCCTGCTCCGCCGCTCGCTTGAAGTACTTCTCGACGTTCCGGTAGCGCGCGGGGAGCTGCTTTTCCTCGATGGCTTTCTGAACGCTCTTGAGCGTCTCCTGGGCAGTCGGCTGCATGGCCCGGCGTCCCGCGGGTGATGCGGGATCGATCTTGGCGTTCGGATCGTTGATCTCCGCCAAAACCTCGCGCTCCGGCGGCGCCTTGGAAGGGTCGCTCTCAGGCTGCTCAGCACGGAAATCAACCGGGGCGGACTTCACACCCTCCAGTGCATCTGCGCCCGGTCGGCCGCCGCCTTCGCGAAGTTTCTCGCGGGCGAGGCGTTCGAGCTCGCGGCGTTGCTCGGGCGTCATGGACTCCATCATCCGCTCGGCCTGCTCGCGGAGCTTGCGAGCGTCCTCCATCTTCTTGCGGGCCTCGGCGGGCTGCTTCGCCATCTCACGCAGACGGTCCTTCAGGGACTGCACACCCTGTCTGCCCTGCTTGCCTGCGCTGTCTGAACCATCGCCACGGCTTTCGCCGTCGTCACCCTCGCCTTCGGAACCCTGCGGGCCGGGGCGCGGCGCGTTTCCCGAGTGCTGTGACGGCGCGTTCGAGCCCTCGGGCGGCGTGCCCTGGGTGCCTTGCTGCGGGGCCTGCTGCGGCGAATCGGCAGCGCCTTTGGCTCCACTGGGTGGCTGTTGACCCGGTGATGGCTGACCCGGCTTCTCTTGAGCGGGTTTCTCCTGACCCGGCGACGGCTGACCGGAGGATTGCTGGTTCTGCGGCGGGGTTCCGTCTTTGCCGCCGCCCGGCTTCTCGCCCGGCTGTTCACCCGGGCTGGGTTGCTCTCCGGCACCGGGCTGTTTGTCGGGCTTCTGGCCTTGCTGGTTTCCCGTCTCGTTGCCGGGCTGCTTGCCCGGCTCTTGATTGCCGCTCGGCGTTGGTTGCTGGCCTTGCGGGTTCTTTGAAGGATCGGGTGAGGGCTGGCCCTGCGGTTGCGGCTGCGGCGAGGTGCCGGGTTGCTTCGATGGGTCGCTGCCCGGTTGTGACTGCTGGCCGGGCTGCTGTGTTTGCTGCTGCGACGACGGCGTGCCGGCGCTGGGCGGCTGGTCCTTCGGCGCACTGACCGGCGTTCCCTTTTCGCCCTGCTTCTGATCCGTCCCCTGCTGGACGCCCTTTGGTACCGTTGACTCCGTTGGGGCTTGGGGTGTGACGGGAGGAGGTTGCGGCGCGCCGCCGGGCGTGGGCGGCGTGGCGCCTTCGGTGGGCTTGGGATCGCTTGACTTCGACGGCGGGGTCTGTGCTGGCGGCTTCGTTTCGCCGGGGCTTTGTGGGTTCTCGGTGCCGGGCTGGGCTTCTTCCTTCGCCTTGTTCACCGCGTCCGCGGTCTGGCGGAGCTCCTCGGCGGCGCGCTCGCGCGATTGCCGCTCGGTGCGCTCGGTGGCCATCTTCTCGGCGAGCCTTCGTGCCGTGTCCTCGTCGAAGCCGCGCTTCTTGAGTTCTTCCTCGACGCCCGCCGGATTGGCGTCCTCCGCGAGGGCCCGCGCTTCCTGTTCGCTCACGCCCTGGCGCGACAGTTCGCGCTCCGCGTCGCGGGGTGACTCGGCCTCGGCCTGCTTCGCCGCGGCGAGCTCTTCGAGCTGCTTCGCCAGCGTGCTCAGCCGCCGCGCCTCCTCGGCCCGCTGCTGGGGCGACATCTCCGAGAGCGACTTCGACATCCTCTCGGCGGCGCGGGCCGCGGCCTCGGTATCGCTCGCCTGCAGCGCCTCGGCGAGGCGCTTCGCGGGCGAGTCCCCGGCGCCGAGTTCCTCGGGCTTCAGGCCCGACATCGCCTTTGCCGCCGACTCTGCCGCTTGTGCCTGCTGCTGGGCCTGAGCCTGTGCCGACTCCGCCGCCTTTGCGAGTTCACCCGCCGCCTCGGCGCGGACGTCGTCGGAACTCTTCTCACCCGAGGCGAGCTGCTCGCGAAGTCTGGTGAGCGCTTCGAGCCGGCGCTCGTCGGCGGGTGCGGGCCCGGCGAGGTCCTCGGTCTGGTCGGCGCCGGTGCCGGCGACTTCCTCGAGCGCCTGCTTTGCCTCTTCGATGGCTTTCTCGGCGCTGGCGTTCTCGGCCACGCGCTCCGCCGCCTCGATCTTTGTCCGCTTGTCCGTGAGCAGGTCGAGAGGGTGGACGAAGGTGAGCGCCACCGCGGCGGCGGTGAGCGCGGGCCACGCCGCCCACCAGTTGTCGAGCTTGATCGGTGTGGCCTGAGCGATCGGGGCTTCCTTGGCCGCGGCCTCGGCGTCGTCGATGGCGAGGCGCACAAAGGCGTCCTGCTCGCCGTTGCGCCGGCTGAGCTCGAGCCCGGAACTGAGGGCGTCGTCGAGGGCCAGGTTCTGGTCGGCGACGATCGCGCCGTCGATCTCACGCGGGCGACGTGCCCACGC
>CAYZFW010000411.1:0-3289 GCA_964477615.1 uncultured Phycisphaeraceae bacterium
CGCCCCGTACGCATGAACCGCACGACGGAGACCGCCATGCTCACGAAGTCAGTGCTCCATCGAGTCCTCGCCGCCCTTCTGGGGATGATCGGCTGCGGCACCACCGCCGCGAAGAGCGTGTGTCAGCGGGCGTGTCAACGTCGCGTCAGGAGGCGGCGGTGGCGACAAGCTCGGACCGCCAAGCACACGACTCGTCCTGATTCCTGCTCTGATTCTCCGGAACGGGGCGTAGGTCGAGCGAGCCTTTTGCGGAATGCGGAGCGCGATGGCCGCGAACCAATTCCCCAACTGCGGTCCCGGCGCGGCCATACTTCCGAGCTCACGCACTCGCCCCATGAACGCGAGCGTGTTCGTAGACAAAGAGCTCTCGGCGCGGCTCTCATGCCTGCTTACTCCGATGGAAGCACCGCGCGGAGCTCCAAGAACTGGTCGGTCGTTGTCCTGTTGGTGGCCGCGCTCTGCCCGATGCAGCGTGCCTCGGCGCAGCTCGCGGTGGGCTCCGCGTTCACATACCAGGGGCTGCTGAGAAACGCCCAAGGTCCTGTGAGTGGCTCGGTCGACCTCGAACTCCGGCTGTTCGATGCTCCCACGTTCGGAGCACAGCAAGGTCCAACCCAGCTTTTCCCAGGCTTCCAAGTTTCCCAAGGTCAGTTCACAGTGGTGGCGGACTTTGGCACGCCTCCATTCAGCGGCAGCCGTCGATGGATCCAAGCCTTTGTCAACGGCTCGCCGTTGTCTCCACGCCAGGAGGTGACGCCTGCCCCGTACGCGCTCTTTGCGCTGAACGGCAATCCCGGACCACAGGGTCCACCGGGGGCCACGGGTCCGGTTGGTCCCGCGGGGCCTCAGGGTCTGATCGGCCCGATCGGTCCAATCGGACCCGCTGGACCGCAGGGGCCGCATGGCGCTCCTGGGCCGCAGGGGTTGACGGGTCCGCCCGGCCCCGCGGGCAGCAACGCGCTCTGGCAGGTCAACGGGACCGACATGTACTACAACGGTGGACGGATTGGACTGGGAATCACTACTCCTCAGGCGGCCCTGCATATCGCCGAGGGCACATCAGGGATCGGCCTCATCCTTCCAGGGCTTCGCGTGCAACAAAGCACCGAGTCTCCCAACCTGATCGGTGGATCTTCTGCCAACTCGATCTCCGAGAGCGCGGTTGGGGGTACCATCGCCGGAGGCGGGAGATCGTCACTTGTCAATCGGATTGAGGACCGTTACGGGACAATCGGCGGCGGCCTTGGCAACACCGCGGGTGTCGGTGGGGATGTTGGGGGGTTCGCAACCGTTGCGGGAGGAGCGCAGAACAGCGCTCGCGGAGCCAACTCCTTCATTGGGGGCGGTCAGTTCAACATTGCCGCCGGTCAGAACGCGACGATCGCCGGAGGCGTTTCCAACTCCGCTGGTGGCAGCATCTCAATGGTGCTGGGCGGGAGGCAGAACTCGGCCATGGGTGCTGTCAGTCTGGCCGCAGGGACCAGGGCGAGAGCAGATCACGACGGCAGCTTTGTCTGGGCGGACAATTCGAATCCATTCGAAGACACGACATCCTCAGCCAACAACCAATGGACCGCGCGATGCTCCGGAGGTGTTCGTTTCTACGCTGATCAGAGCCGGTTGACCGGTGTGATCCTCCCGCCGGGCGCCGGAGCATGGTCTAGTGCATCCGACGTGAACCTGAAGGAGAACTTCACTTCAGTCGATGCACAAGGCATCCTTCGACGCCTCTCGACTCTGCCCATCACGTCATGGAACTACAAGAGCCAAGGACGCGATGTGGCTCACATCGGCCCAACCGCTCAGGACTTCATGCAAGCCTTTGCGCTGGGTGACGACGAGCACTACATCTCATCCGTCGACTCGGACGGCGTCGCGCTTGCCGCCATCAAGGGGCTGCACGAAGTCGTTCAGCAGAAGCACGCGACCATCGAGCGACAGAGCGCGATCATCGACGATCTCTCGACCCGACTTCGGGCTCTCGAGGATCGCATGGCTGAACTCTCGGGCAGCCGGACTTCGGTCGATTCGGCGAGCGGAGGCACCGACAAATGACGCTGAAGCGCTCGTTCAGACTTGGCTATCCGGTGCCGTATCGGCTGGCGATCATTGCCGTCGCCAGCAGCACTCTGGCCGCTCAAGAGCGCATCGATTGGTCCACCATCGACTGCGGCGGCGGTTCGTGCTCGGGTGCGGGATATTCTCTGAATGCAACGATCGGACAGCACGACGCCACGACAAGTTCTATCGGCGTCGGTGTAAGCCTAAGCGGCGGCTATTGGCCTGGGTCGACATCCGTCCCTCCCTGCCCCGCCGACTTCAACGGTAACGGCACCGTCGACACCCCCGACCTCACATTCTTCCTCGGGCGCTTCGGCCAATCCGCCACACCGGGTTCGCCCGCCGAGCGCGCCGACTTCAACGGCAACGGCACCGTGGACACGCCTGACCTCACGTTCTTCCTCGGGCGGTTCGGCAACGCGTGCCCGTAATCGAGGTCAGCCAGCTCACACATGCACGGGACGGCATCGTGTTGCAAGCCAGACGGGCGTGATGACGGCAGCCGCTCGCATACGAGCAGGCATGTCGTCGATCACGACTCACCAGCCCCCTTCATTCTCGCTGCGGCGCAACAAGAAAACCCGCCCAAAGGCGGGTCGGCACCCCTGGCTCGACGCTGACTACTTCGCCGCGAACGTGCCGGGTGCGACCTTCTTGAACCGCGCGGCCACGCCCTTGTCTTTGATCTCTCGGAAGATCGCGGAGGCGAGCGTCGCGGCGGGCACCTTGCCCGACGGCTTTGATCCTCCCGCGCAGCACCGCCTGATCATCCTTCACAGATTCGTACCGCTGCACCGCACGCGCTTGCCCCAACACACGGCAGGCCCGACGTTCGCTCACTCGGTACGCCATGCATGCCCGCGTCATGGGGGCCCGCTACCCGTACTACCTCAAGGCCGACAGCAAAGAAGGGCAACTGAAGGAAGCGGAAGTCACCCGCGCCGCCCCGAGCACCGCCCCGGTGCGCGACAGCCTGCGCCAGGGCTTCGTCTACGAGCGCGTGCCGCACATCACGCTGAAATCCATCGCCAACAACGCCGAGATCGACGTGATCTGGGAGAAGTTCCAGCAGGCGCTCGAACCGCTGCGTGCGGATCTCAACGCCGCGCTGAAGAAGAGCTGGGAGGAGTGGGAGATTCCGCGCGAGGCCGAGGAGAAATGGTCGGAAAAAGCGAAGGCTCTGCACGCCGAATGGTGGAAGCAGCGAATCGCGCGGCAGAAGGAGATC
>CAYZFW010000412.1:0-3271 GCA_964477615.1 uncultured Phycisphaeraceae bacterium
CGTCCACCATCGCCGCCGCCTTGGTCCAGTCGGAAGACGCCGACGCCGCATCGAGCATCGCGAACACACGGTCCCACTCGCGCAGCGTCTCGCGCCGCCCCGCCGAGTAAGCTACGGCGAAATCGTCGAGGGAGAACCCGGTTCCCGGCACTGCCGAGCCCACCAAGGCACCAAGCAGATGTTGGCTTCGTAGGCCGCTGCGGCTCAGCACGCCGTCGCCCTTCCCGTCATCCGAAAACACCCGCTGCGCCATGTCGTGCATCATCAGCCGCTCGGCGTCGAGCCTGAGCGACGGATCAATCGCCGCAACCCGCCCCGACAGCCTCTTCAGAGCGGCGTCATCAAGCAGCGTTGGATGCTCCTTGCACACCCACTGCAGTCTGTCCGCAGCCAGCGCGAGCAGCGCCTGGCCAACCAGTTGCTCGATCACCGTCCCGCGCTTGCACAACTGCCGCGACATTCCCAGCACCGTGCCCACGGCACGCTCGACTCGCGCCGCATCGGCGCGTGTCGCCGCGTCCACCACCTCGTAGTCGCACAGCAGCCGGGCGGCCCGACGCAGCGACGTGATCTCGGGGATCAGCACCGCGATCATCGGCGGGTTGTCCGGCGTTGCCTGCGCGAGCATCGTCGAGCCGTACGACTCCACCGGCGCTTCGTGGAACACCGACATCGCCTGCACAAGTTCAGGCTCCACCACCCCGCGGTACGGCGAACCCAATTCCGTTCGATCGGCCCCGCGCTCGAAGAGCCCCAGCGCTGGGCGCGCCTTCTCCACATAGGCCATCGCCGCAGCCCACTCCGGGTCCGCCGGCGAGATCGTCCGCTCGCTCCCCTGGTCATCCTTGAAGGTCGGCGCGGCCCCGATGCCCCCGAGCATCAGGACCGCCTCCCGGTACAGAGGCCACGCGCGATCGGATTCCGCCTTCGCCATGATGGGCGCGTTGAGTTCCGCCGTGAAGTTCCGTGAGATCGTCGGCTTCGCCGTCCAGTACCGCACCGTCGACCAACCGACCACCAGCAGCACCAGCGCGAGCAAGCACCCCGCCGCCTGCCACGCCCGCACCCAGGCACGCCACGCCAGCGGACGCTTCCGCTTTGTCGAACGCCGGATCAGCGCCGCGGCCTTGCGTGTGTCGCCGAACGACGCCACCAGGTCGTCCGCGCTCCGCCCCCGCTCAAGCCCGTCGCGGAAGTGCGCCACCAGTTCGCGGCACGTCTCGATCTTCTCGCTGCGCCACAGGCGCGTACGCGACACCACCTCGTGCACCACCCGCTCGCACGGCGCCGGCAGCCCCGCGCTCCCGGCGATCCACGAGACGTCCAAACGCCCGTCGATGCGCCCGCGCAGCAGATCGCGCAGGCGCGTGGTGGCCAGACGCCGCAGCAGCGGGCGGGTGTCGGGTGTTCCGTGAGAGAGATTCGCCGAGTTCGATTCCATGCGCACCGCACCGCTCATCGGTGGTCTCCATTCGTGGTGAAAGCAGATCGGTCATGGACTTCCGCGCGGGCACGCCCTCGCGGCGCATCGCCTGCGGCGTTCTTCACAAGACAACCAGTTGAGGTTGACGCCGCTCAAAGCCAAACACGCGCCCCACCGACTCCGCCGCCGCGGCACCGATCCCCAGGGCCCCCATCGCCCCGGCGAGCCGCGACCACTGCTCGCTGTCGCTCGCCAGCCGCGCCCGCCCCGCGCCGGTGAGCGCGTAGTACTTGCGGTCGCGCCCGCCGCCGGTCTTCCACGATGCCTCGATCAGCCCCTTGGCCTCAAGGTTGTAGAGCATGGGGTACAGCGTCGACTGCCCCATGCCCAGCACGCCGTGGGTGCGCTGCGCCAGCGCTTCGACGATCTCGTACCCGTACATCTCGCCGCGCTCCAGCAGTTTCAATACCGCGAGCGGCCCGGCCCCGCGCATCAGTTCGGTTTCAATCTTCATGACAGCCTGGCTCCAATCTGGTCTCACGGGGGGGCGAGGTCGACCCCGGCCTTCTCTCACAGTGGGGCTGACTTTGGTGATCTACACTATGTCACACATAGTATACGACGCCGAACATGTGGCAGTTCCGATCCGTTGCGGCGGTCCGAGGGGCGATAATCTCGCTCCCAATCGCCCTCCAAACAAAGGTCGCAAATGTCCAAACGTCACCCGAAAATTCTTTCAGATTTCCCTTGAAGTGCGGTCGATGTGAGGGTATCATTGACCGAACAGGCTTGGGCTGCTCCGAGATCGAGCACGCCCAGGCGAGCGAGGTGCGTCACCCCGCTCCGCTGCGGAGCACGCTGTCAAGGCCAGGCGTTCGCTCAGGATTCGGCATCGGGTGGGAACAACCCGAGCCTCGGAAAGCGTCTCAAGCGGTGCCCCTCACAGCGAGATGGCTGCCGGCTAAAGACGAGTTCCGATCCCTGAGCCGTTCATCGAGTCCTTCCTATGGCCCTTGCCCTCTCCCCCATCCTTCGCTTTGGCCCCGGCGGCGACTTCCTTTCCGATGTCTTCGCCGACCGGCTGGAGAACTCGGCCCCCATCGCCGCGGGTGAATCGGGTGATTTCGATCCGGGGGCGTCCAGCGGAAGCCCGGGACATCCCGGCGGAGACGGTGCCTCTCCGCGAACCCGTGCCGGACGTTCGGACGATCTCTTTGAATCCGATGCCTCCTCCGCTTTGGCGGGTGGTCGTGTCGCGTCGGACAGCGTTCCCGGCCCCGACGGCCTCGAACTCTCCTCGCTCGCCCGTCGCGCTGGTGGGCTGCTGGTCGCTCAGCGTCTCCTGGCGGTGCACTCCCTGACGCTCGGGGCCGCGTCCACACTGATCACGTCCATGCTCGCCACGATCCACCGGGTCAGCGAGCCGGTCCGAACCCTTCGCCACCCCGCCGACCGGCCCGGCCAGCCTGTTGGGCTGACGGCCGATTCCAACTCCATCCGCACGTCCCCGCGTCCCGCGGTTTCCTCGCGTGTTCCATCGCTCTTTGCTTCCCACGCCGCCGACCATCGGCACGGAGTCCAGCCATGAACCTCACCCCCAAGCAGCTCAAGATCCTCCAGCTCATCCGCGACAGCCGCGTCCGCACCGGGTGTTCTCCCACGATGCAGGAGCTCGCCGACGAGCTCGGCGTGAGCAAGGTGACGGTCTTCGAACACGTCGAGGCGCTCATCAAGAAGGGCGCGCTCATCCGCGAGCCCAACAAGGCTCGGTCGCTCTCCATCGCGGAGGGCATCGCCCTGCCCGATGAAGACCACCCGCTGAAGTTCCCGCTGGTGGGCAAGATCGCC
>CAYZFW010000413.1:0-3245 GCA_964477615.1 uncultured Phycisphaeraceae bacterium
TCATGTCGCTGGTGCTGCAGTGCGACATGTCGCCCAGGCTGGTGACCTCGCCGTGGTAGAGCTGGACGCGGACCTCGCTGGTCTTGAGGCCGCCGAGTTCGACCTCGGCCTTGACGCGGACGTGCGAGCGGACGGGGATCTGTGGTCCGACGTCGGTGGAGACCGAGCGGACGCTGACGCCGTGCCAGAGGTCGTTGAACCGGCGGACCTGTGCGGCGAAATCGCGTGCGGGCTCGAGGTTGGCGCGGGAGAGGGCGCGGGAGAGGCCGTGGGCCGAGAGGTAGAACTGCATGGTGTAGTCGGCGACCATGCGGTTGGTGCTGAAGGCCGGGGTGAGCGTGCGGATGCAGTGCTTCATGCGCGAGACCCACTTGCGCGGGATGCCGCTCTCGTCGCGGTCGTAGAACTCGGGCAGGATCTGGCGTTCGAGGAGGTCGAGGAGGGCGCGGCTCTCGATGACATCCTGCTCGCGGGTGTCGGTGTAGGCCTCGCCCTTGCCGATGGCGAAGCCGTGGCGGGGCTCGTAGGCCTCGTCCCACCAGCCGTCGAGGATTGAGACGTTGACGACGCCGTTCATCGCGGCCTTCATGCCGCTAGTGCCGGATGCCTCCATGCCGCGCTTGGGGGTGTTGAGCCACACGTCGCAGCCCTGGACGAGGCGGCGGGCGACGTCGATGTCGTAGTCCTCGATGAAGACGATACGGCGGAGTTCCGGGTTGGACTCGGCGATCTTGACGATCTCGCGGATGAGCTCCTTGCCGGGGCCGTCGGCGGGGTGGGCCTTGCCGGCGACGAGGAGCTGCACGGGACGCTTGGCGTTCAGGAACACCTGCTTGAGGCGCTCCATGTCGTGCATGAGCAGCGTGCCGCGCTTGTAGGTGGCGAAGCGCCGCGCGAAGCCGATGGTGAAGACCTCGGGGTCGAGGGCGTTGGCGGCGCGTTCGATCTCGTCGTGCCCGGCACCGCGGGCCTTGAGCTGCTTACGCACGCGCCCGCGGACCCAGGTGATGAGCTTCTCGCGCTGGCGCTTGCGGAGGCGCCAGAGTTCGTCGTCGGGCACATCTTCGATGGCGTCCCAGACGCGGAAGTCGTCGGGGTCGAGGGCCCAGTCGGGGCCGAGGTAGCGGTCGTACATCCCCAGGAGCTGCGGGCTGATCCACGAGCGCGGGTGGACGCCGTTGGTCACGTGACCGATCGGGACCTCGTTCTCGGGGAGGCCGGGCCAGATCTCCTGCCACATGTTGCGGCTGACCTCGCCGTGGAGTCGGGAGACGCCGTTGGCGAACTGGCTGGTGCGGAGGGCGAGCACGGCCATCGAGAAGAACTCGCCGCGATCAAAGACGTTGTTGCGTCCCAGCATCAGCAGGCCTTCGAGGTCCGTGCCCAGGGAGGGCAGCATCGGCTCGAAGTAGCGGGCGATAAGCTCGCCCGAGAAGCGGTCGATGCCGGCGGGCACGGGGGTGTGCGTAGTGAAGATGTGGCCCGCGGCGGCGGCGAGGCGGGCCTCGTCGAACGTCACGCCGTGGCGGTCACGCAGGCGGGCGATGCGCTCCAGCGCGAGGAACGCGGCGTGGCCCTCGTTGATGTGGTAGACGGTCGGGTTCTCGCCGATCTTCTCCAGGGCGCGGGCGCCGCCGATGCCCAGCACGATCTCCTGCTTGATGCGGGTTTCGATGTCGCCGCCATAGAGCGTGCGGGTGATCTCGCGGTCTTCGCGCGAGTTCTCGGGCATGTTGGTGTCGAGCAGGTAGAGCGGCACGCGTCCGACGTGGACGCGCCAGACGCCGATGGTCACCTGGCGGCCGGGGAGATCGACGGTGACGCGGTACTGCTCGCCGGTGCTCGGGTCGATCAGGCGGTGCAGGGGCTGGTTGGGGAAGTCGAGTTCGGGGTACGTCTCCTGCTGCCAGCCGTCGGCGGAGAGGTACTGGTGGAAGTAGCCGCAGCGGTAGAGCAGACCGACAGCACAGAGGGGGATGCCCAGTTCGCTGGCGCTCTTGAGGTGGTCGCCCGCGAGGCCGCCCAGGCCGCCGGAGTAGATCTGGAAGCACTCCGTGAGGCCGAACTCGGCGCAGAAGTAGGCGACGCGCATGCCGCCGTTGCCGTCGGGCGAGGGGAGGTGCTGGGGGAACTGGCGCTGGAACCAGGAGGCGCGCTCCTGGTGGTACTTCAGCTTGGCGTGCGCGAGCGTCAGTTCGTGCAGGAACGACTGGTCACGGGCCATCTTGTCGAGCTGCGACTGGTTGATCTGGCCCAGCAGTTTGATGGGGTTGTGGTGGGTGGATTCCCACAGTTCGCGGTCGAGGCGCTTGAACAGGCGCACCACTTCCGGGTGCCACGACCACCACAGGTTGTGCGCGAGCTCGAGCAGCGGCTTCAGCGGCTCCGGCAGGTCGGGGACGACGCGGAACGAACGGATGCTGGCTTGGCCGGCGTGGAGCATGGACACATCCTTGCGGGCGGCGCAGGGGCACCGCCAGGGGTGGAACGAAGCAGCAGTGAAACGGTTTATCGGCCCGTCTGGGGCGAATCCGCTCACCGATCCGTCCGGAAAGATCGACCCGTCTTTGGACGGAGTTTATGCGGCGAGGGTGAGGGATTGCGGTCTGGTCGTCCGGGCTGTGGGAGAAGACGGGGCGATGCGCGGCTTCGATGAAGTCCGATAACTCATGATCTGAGTGAGGATTGTCGTGAATCGTCGGGTGTCGGGTCGGCTCTTGGGGGGAATAATGGCCCCATTCTGAGGTCCTGGAGGGGATTTTCCCCTTTTTCGTGAGTCCGGGGTTGCTTGCGGCGGAATCCGGGTCATACTTCCGCATCACAGGAAGCCCGCTGCCGGATTGTCGGCATGCGGAAACAGAGGAGTCGGAAATCATGCTTCTTCCTTCAATCGCTATTGCTTCGGCGCTTGCGGCGTCGAGCCACGGCACCACGTCGATCCAGCCCCCGGCACCCGCCGCGGTCTCGGCTCAGGTGGGAGCCTCCGTTTCGGGCATCGCCCAACTGGTGCCCGCGTCGCTGGCCGCACCGTCTGCGGTGTTCGCGGTGTTCGGTCCTGCGGTGCTTCGGCGCGCGCGGTCGCAGCGCCGTGAGGAGCGCCGGATCAGCCTTCAGCCGCTGCCTCAGAACTACATGTACTACCCCGCGGCCCGCTGAGGTCGCGCCGGGAGTCGCCAATCATCACCGCCTGTGGATCGGGAGATTCCATGGGCCGGTGTTCAGAACCACTGGGAAGTGGACGGATC
>CAYZFW010000414.1:0-3241 GCA_964477615.1 uncultured Phycisphaeraceae bacterium
CCGTGCAGCGCCAGCACGACGGATCGTCGAGGCATGCCCCTCCGGGGGGGCATTCCCACCGGCCCCTGGCCCCCGCTCGCACCAACCCACAGCCGACGGCAGCCGCGGGTCGGCAGTGGCGGGACGGCCCCTTGACTGCCGTCCGCGAGGCCCAAGGCACTGAGACCACTTGAACGGGCCTTCAATGGCTGTTTGCCCCGCGTTCAACGCGAGGACAAATCAAAAGATCATCGAAAAAACGCACCACGGAATCTGGCTTTACAGACTCCATGAGGTTATTTTCAACATATTTTGGTCATGGGTGCGGAATTCGGCTTCTCTGGCCTGGAAAACCGCAAAAATCCGCTGCGAGAAACGCCAAAAGAGGAAAAAGGCAGACTCGTTAGAACCGAGTCTGCCTTATAAGCGGAGAGGGGGGGATTCGAACCCCCGTTGGACTATTCGCCCAAACCGGTTTTCAAGACCGGCGCCATCAGCCGCTCGGCCACCTCACCAACAGGCCACGCGCCGGCTCCCGGCGGTGGCGGGGAGTGTACGCGCGGCGGCCTGTGTGCTCCCCGGTCCGAGCCACGTGTCCAAGTCGTTTGTCGGGGGCTCACCAGCCCAGGAAGGCGAGCGTCACCACCGCCAATAGCGCGAGGGTGGCGAGTGCTTTGATGAGTTTCGGTGCCCAGTCGGCGGGCAGGCGGTCGGCTGGGAGGCCGATGAGGTTGGTCACGTTGCGTTTGCGTGCGGCGATGCTGCCGTGGCGGAATGTGAAGCGGGATTCATCGAGATGGGCGAGCCGGGCGACGCGGGTCAGGGCGTCCGACATGGCCTGGGCGGCCTCGGGGACGATGGGCGGTGCGGGGGTTGGCTGGCGTCGGCGCACCGACCAGCCGCTGAGGTGCTGGGCCGCGAAAGCGTCGGCCTGGCGCTCGAATCTCCGGCTGACCACGCCGAAGACGAGGAACCCGGCGGTGAGCGCGAGCGGGAACTCCGGTCCGATCAGCATCGCGGGGTCCGACCTCGTGGCCTCGATGTGCAGGTACGCCCAGCGCGGCAGCACGTGCGGGCCGGCCCGGGTGAGCAGCGCGTGCATCAGCGTCGTCGTCGTGATGACACTCACGGCCATCCATGGGATGTGCCGGCGTGCAGCCTGACCGACCTCCTGGGCCATCACCGCCTCAACCTCGCGCTCGGTCATTCGCTCCAGCAGCGCATCGGTGAGCAGGATGTAACGGGCCCACGGCAGAAAGCCCACCAGCGCACCGTTCACCATCCCCGTGTGGGTGTGCCACACCAGAAAGTCGCGGCACCGCACGCGCTGCCGCTCGCACAGCGCCGAGAGCCTCTCGCGGAGCGGGCCGTCGCCCAGCCTTGATGTCTTCCAGACAAACCGCAGGGCCAGGGGCATCAGCAGCAGCACGACGATCACGCCAGCGAACTGGAGGATTGACAGCGTCCACTGGGCGGCGGTGGAGTCGAAGAACTGCGGGTCCTCTTCGTTGATCCGGTTCGCGGCGAGGATGACCGCTTCGCTCCATGCCGTGATGCCGACCATCGGGGCCAGGAGGATCAGGATCTGGTGCCGCAGTTGATCGGTGACGTACTGCGACACCGTCGGCAGCGAGACCACGGGCTGCGGCGAATCCAGCACGCCCATAAGAGACGCCTCGCGGAGCCGCCGGTCGATCATGAAGAACGAGGCCCAGCCGGCGCACACCGCCGCGATGAACGGGCAGAGCATCAGGAGCTCGTCCACGGCGGGCAGGTCGGTCGTCACCGAACGGACACACCCGGGCCAGCCGAGCCCGAACACCGCCCACGTGTGCAGCCCCGCGGCGGCGAGGCGCGAGGCGTTGACCACGCGCTCGGCCTTGAAGACGTAACGGGCCGAGCCGGTGTCATCGAGCCGGCGTGCGTTCCGCAGGATGAGTGCGTGCGTGACCAGCGCGAGGGCGGTGACGCTGCCGAGCACGGTGAGAAGTGTTGGCCAACTCCAGACCTCCGGTGCCGGGCGCATCGAAAGCGGCAGCGCATCGTGGGCGACAAGGGAACCGATGCACACGATGAGGAGGACCTGGAGCAACGCGGGAGGGTAGGGGCGGAAGCGGGGCTTCGGGGCTGGATACGAATCGCCGATGACTGTCGGGTGCGGGGTTCGGCGTCCTCGCCGTGCCCCGCTGCGAGGCTTTGCACAAGTCGGGGCACACGAGAACGTGTACCCCGGCACCCAGAGTCGCGTGACCTGCACGCGAAGCGAGCACATTTCTTCTGGTGGGCTGGGTTGCCCGATGCCCGCTACGCGCGTTCGCCACGGCGCAGGATCGTCCACCAGCGGTGGACCGCGAGGCCCGAGATCGTGACGGTGAGCACGAGCATGGCGCATCCAAGGCCGACGATCAGCCGCAGGTAGAACACCTCGCCGGGGGCGGCGGTGTCGATCTGGTGCCACCACCGCAGGATGCTGCCGATGCTCGCGTACACGGTCGTGCCCAGCACGAACACCATGGGGATGCCGGTGCAGAGTGCGTACCGGCGTTTGCCGGCGTGCAGAAGAAGATACGTCGTCCCCACCGCCAGCGCGATGCACGCGAGGAGCTGGTTGGCGATGCCCAGCATGAGCCACAGGGTCTTGAGGTCGCCGCGGTACAGCAGGTAGCCCCACGCGCCGCAGACCAGGATGCTGAGGGCGACGTTCACCGGCCAACTGACGGTGCGCTTGATCCCGCGTGCATCCGGCTCCTCACCTCGTGCCTCCGTGCCTCCGTACCTCCGTGCCTTCGGATCCCCCCGGTCCCCCCCCATCTCCTGCACCACGAAGCGGGCCACGCGTGTACCGGTTTCCAGCAGCGTGAGGATGAACAGGGCCTCGAACATGATGACGAAGTGGTACCAGTAGCCCATCAGGCTGTGCAGCCCCGGCAGGCTGGCGAAGACCTTGGCCATGCCGACGGCGAGGGTCACCGCACCGCCCGTGCGCCCTTCGAGCTTTTCGCCGACTTCTTCCTCCAGCGTCGCGAGTTCAACCGGGCGGAGGTCCCAGCCCGCGGCCTGCTGCGTCGCGATGATCGCGGCGGTGGCGTCGTTTTTGGGCGCGTTGATCGCGAAGTAGTCCCCCGGGTACAGGGCGCACGCGGCGACCAGCGCGGTCACCGCGACGAACCCCTCGACCACCATCGCGCCGTAGCCGACCGGCCTGATGTGCCGCTCTTTCGCGATCATCTTGGGCGTCGTGCCGCTGGCGATGAGCGAGTGG
>CAYZFW010000415.1:0-3221 GCA_964477615.1 uncultured Phycisphaeraceae bacterium
GGCTGGCACAACAACCACCACGCCTTCCCCACCAGCGCCCGCCACGGGCTGGAGAGGTGGCAGTTCGACCTGTCCTACATCGTGATCCGCGTGATGGAGATGCTGGGCCTGGCGCGGCGGATCCGAATTCCGAGTGTGGAGCGGCGGGAGATGACGCGGCTCAGGGGGTGAGGGGGCGATCAACTTGAATGCCGGGGACCGTTGATTGTCCGTCTGGAGAACAACAACGAATGCTCGGCTCCGGGCTCCAATCCCAACGGCTTGCCTTTCAAGCCGCGTAGATCAATGGGAGCACCGTGGGGAGTGAACACTTCGACGAAGCGGGAGATGTGCCTGCCCCAGTAGACCATGCAGCACGACATTGGGGCACCCTTGCCTTCGTCTTTTCCATCTACGAGGAAACGTAGGCGTGTGTCGTATAGGAAAGACAGGGCGTCGGCGCAACCGAACACATAGTCCTTCCAGTGCTTGGTATTGGTCGCAACGGGGATGAGCGCGAGGACTTCCGCGCCGTGGTCCGCATGGGCACTCGCACACTTGCGCAACCAGTGCTTGATCGTCGTGCCACGCTCGCGGTCCGCCCCGTAAGGCGGATTGACGTAGATAGTGGGGTATCCCCAAGATTCGCGCAAACCGTCGTGCTCCGGCAGGCGGTACTCGGTCTCTGCGTTGACGACCGAGTATCGATTGGAACATGGGTCGAGAGCGATGGTCCCGCCGAAAACCTCACGCACCGCACGGACATACTTGTGCGGCGTACACCACGTCTGGCTAATCGAGATGATGCTGCGGCCTGCGGTCATTGCGTGCGAATCCTCTCCCAATCTTTATTCGCGAGTTTGGCAATATCCGATCGGAGTTGTACAAGGGTGCCACCACGAGGCGCGATCACGTTGAACCAGGACTCGACTTGTTTCTCGTGTGACTTGAAGTAGCGTTTGAGGGCATGGTCGGCCCTCGCGTCAATCTTGACCTTTGTGAAGGAGTTGCCGGTCTTCTCGGCTTTGTAGCTGGCGAGAAAGGCGTCTTTCGCGGGCCTGAGTTCTGCGACCGGGTTGCGGAGCAACTTCTCAATGAACTGGGCGAGGCCTGCGTCGGTCAGAAATAGGAGCCAGTCATACGAATGAGCCAGAACCTTGAGCTCTTTGTTTTGGTTCTCTGCGGTAAACCAATTGCCGTGGTTACTGACCACGCCGACGGTGAGGATGAAATGGCGCAGCGCGTCTGCGTCATTGCCGTCGATGATCTGCCGAAGGAGTGTGTCGTAGTCGCCCGTTCGAAGTTCACCGCCGCCGACATCGAGCACGCCCTGTACCTTGCCGGTTAGGACTCGGAATTTCTGAAGCGACGATACGGTGCGGGCGACATATGCGCCCTGCTTGGCCTTCTCGATCGTCTGCGGTCCCTTGCGCATACCTTCTTCGACGCCGACTCGCTTGCATTCAAAGATGGCGAAAGGCGCTTCGAGGAGGTCCGTTAGCGCCACCGTGCAATTGTCCGGCTCGGCGGTGTGAATGTGGGCCGTCGTGAAACCCCCTGCATGCTCGGCAACGACCGCCGAATTGCGCATGACACCAGATCGGGACAGGACTTGTTCATCGCGGATACTCGTCCCGTCTGGCAACTCGCCCGCGAGTTTCAAGAGTTTCTTGGATGTGAGCGGCAAACCCAGTGCATTCACCACAACCATCTTCGCACGGACAATCGGATGCAGCGAAAACTCGACGTTGTGGGTGATCTCCGGGTTGGCGAACTCGGGTGCGGGCCGCTCGATAGCCGTCGCGTCACGAAAGCCCCAAGCACAAAGCGTGTAAAAGGTCACTATCTCGATGAGAGTGCCTAGCGCGCGGCCGGATGCCTTCTTCTTGTCGGCTGCGTAGCCAAAGACCTCGACAGCAAGAGTGTTCTGGAGTTTGTCTACCGACGGGTATGTCAAGGCGAAGCTCCTGGGAGTCTTCCCAATAGGATAGCGAGTACCATGCTCATGCTCGCGTGAGCATGCTCCCAAAGCACACCCATGGCCAACGAGCATGCTCACGAGGCGTGAGCATGCCACCCGTCAGAACTGCCCCATCAGGCTCGCCTACTCCAGTGCCGCGGCACCCGAGATGATCTCGGTGAGTTCCGTGGTGATCTGGCTCTGGCGGGCGCGGTTGTAGCGGCGATTCAGGAGCTTGCCCATCTTGCCGGCCGCGTCGGTCGCGCTCTTCATGGCGATCATGCGGGCGACGTGCTCGCTCACGATCGCGTCGTTGAACACCTGGTACAGCGTCGCCTTCACCGTGGCGGGGAGCAGGTCGGCGAGGAGTTCCGCCGGCTCGGGGGTGAAGTCGTACTGGACGCTCGGGCCCTTTGCGGCGCCTTCGCTGGCCGCTCCGCTCGCCGTCGGTGCCTTCAGCGGCAGGAGCTGCATCACCTCGGGGCGCTGACGCGCGGTGGAGATGAAGCGCATGGAGACGATCTTCACGGCGGTGATCTCGCCGCGGGTGAACTGGTCCATGTACAGCTGGGCGAGGCCCTCGACGTCCTCGAACTTGGGGGTGTCGCCGAAGGTGTGGGTGCGGGACGGGGTGACCTTGTTGTAGGCCAAAGTGCCGACACCCTTGCGCCCGACGACCTCGACGATGAAGTTGTCCGCCCCGCCCGAGTCCTTCAGCGTGCGGAAGAAAGCGCGGAGGATGCTGGAGTTGTAGGGGCCGCAGAGGCCGCGGTCGGAGGTGATGAGGAGCAGCAGCGTCTTGGCGCCGGGCTTGGTCTTTCCACCTTCGGCCCCCGGGCCGGCGATGAGCGGGTGGGTGATGTTGCCCGCTTTGGACGCGAGTTCGGTGACCAGCTCGAAGATGCCCTCGACGTAGGGCTTGCTCGCCGTGGCGCGCTGCTGCGCCTTGGCGAACTTGCTCGTCGCGATCATCTGCATGGTCTTGGTGATGCGTCGGATGTTGCCGACGGCTTTCATCCGCTTCTTGATTTCGCGTGCCTTGGCCATAGGGGGGGAAGAGTATAGCGGCGGCGGCCGGTCGGCGGGTATCGAAAGGTCTTTGTTCGGTATCGGGATGAGGAGAAAGAAAAAAGTAAATGATGCTTGACATTTGTAAAGGATGCTGTACATTTGGATCGAGGACGATTCCCATGCGCACCACACCCATATCCGTTCGTATGCCCACCGCCGTGCTGCTGGCGGTCTGGATTGCCTCGTACTTTGGTGCTCGGGCGCTGATCCC
>CAYZFW010000416.1:0-3217 GCA_964477615.1 uncultured Phycisphaeraceae bacterium
TCATGATCCCGATCCTGACGGTGGCGTCGAACCTGTGCGGGGTGATGGGGTCGTGGTTCTGCTGCGTGCAGCTGTACGGCGTGAGCGCGGAGATGTACTGGAAGTACACGGCGGACTTCATCGACTGGTACTCGGTGACCAACGGGCTGGTGAAGAGCGTGTTCTTCGGAGCGGCGATCGGGCTGGTGGCGTGCTACAAGGGGTTCTCGTGTCGGCCGGGGGCGCACGGGGTTGGTCGGGCGACGACCGAGGGTTTCGTGCTGTCGTTCCTGAGCATCGTGGTGATCAACTTGGTGCTGGCGAAGCTGCTGAATGACTTTGATCTTCTGCGGCGCGGGGTGGTGGTGGTGTGAAGCGCGGGGCGTTGCTCTACGGATATGGCCGGGAAACGCGGCCATCGGACACGTGAGCGCGGTTGGCGTGGGTCGGAGTTCGGTTAGTTTGCCGGGCGTGCCTTGAACCTGAGGAGGAACCGCGCTTGAGCACGCCGACGAGACCGACGATGCCGCCGTCCAATCCCGCTTCCGCAGCCGAAGTGCCAAGCGGTGCGCAGACGGGCGATGTCGCGGTGGACTTCGTGACGCGGCAGTTGACGTGGAAGGCCATCGGGACCGGGGCGGTGCTCGGGGGGCTGCTGTCGATCTGCAACATCTACACGGGGCTCAAGATCGGCTGGGGCCTGAACATGTCGATCACGGGGATCCTGATCGCGTTTGCGTTCTGGACGGCGCTGCACCGCGTGAGCGTGCGCCGGGTGGGGATGCTGAACCGACTGGAGAACAACATCAACCAGTCGGCGGTTTCGGCGGCGGGGGCGGTGAGCAGCGCGGGGCTGGTGAGCGCGATCCCCGCGGCCACGATCGTCGACGGGGTGAGGCTGGAGTGGTGGCAGCTGTCGCTGTGGATCGTGAGCGTGTGCATGGTCGGTATCGCGGTGGCGATGGGGCTGCGGCGGCAGATGATCATCGTTGACCGGCTGCCGTTCCCGGGCGGGATCGCGTGTGCGGAGACGCTGAAGGAGATCTACAACACTGGGAGCGGGGCGCTGAAGCGCGTGGGTGTGCTGGGTCTGGGCGCGGTGGTGGGCGGGGCGCTGAAACTCGCCGAGCTGATGAAGTGGGTGAAGCGGAGCGATTTCGGGGCGACGATCAACGGTTCGCCGGCGCTGGGGACGTACTCGTTCGCGCTGGATCCGACGCTGCTGATGGCGGCGGTGGGTGGGCTGATCGGTTTCCGCGCGGGCGTGTCGCTGCTGCTGGGGGCGGTGCTGGCGTGGGGGGTGATCGGGACGCAGCTGGTGGACCGGGGCGTCACGGGTGCGGCGCGGGGGCCGATCGGTGAGTGGCTGCTGTGGCCGGGGGTGACGCTGATGGTGGTTTCGTCGCTGGTTTCGCTGGGCTTTTCGGCTCCGGCGATCATGCGTTCGTTCCGGCGGTCGAACGAGCCGGGTGCTGGTGGGCCTGCGGCGGACATGGGTGAGGTGACGCGGGGGTGGTTCTGGAGAGCGATGGTCGGATCGATGGTGCTGGCGGTGGTGCTGCAGACGTGGTTCTTCGGGATCTCGTGGTGGGCGGCGGTGTTCGCGGTGCTGCTGAGCTTTGTGCTGGCGGTGGTGGCGGCGCGGGTGAGCGGCGAGACCAACGTGACGCCGGTTGGTGCGATGGGCAAGGTGACGCAGTTGGCGTTCGCCGCGATCATGCCCAAGAACGCGGTGGCGAACCTGATGGGCGCGAGCGTGACGGCGGGCGCGGCGTCGCAGAGCGCGGACCTGATGCACGATCTGAAGTGCGGGTTTCTGCTCGGCGCGGTGGCGCGGTACCAGGTCGTGGCCCAGATCGTCGGATCGGTGGCGGGGGCGCTGGTGGGCAGCGCGTTCTACCTGATCCTGGTGCCCGACCCGGCGGCGATGCTGATGACCGAGGAGTGGCCCGCGCCGGCGGTGGCGCAGTGGAAGGCGGTCGCGGAGGTGTTCCTGGTGGGGATCGCCGGGCTGCCAGCGGGCGCGGTTGTGGCGATGTGGATTGCCGCGGGTGTGGGTTTGGTGCTTCCGGTGCTGGAGAAGAAGCTGCCCAAGAAAGCGGGCGTGTGGGTGCCGAGCGCGGCGTCGCTTGGGCTGGCGTTCGTGATCCCGGCGCACAACAGCATCTCGATGTTCCTGGGAGGGGCCGCGGCGCTGGTGGTGGGGAAGCTGTTCCCGAACTGGTCGGGCAAGTACTTCGTCACGGTGTGCGCGGGGATCATCGCGGGCGAGAGCCTGCTGGGTGCGGGCGATGCGCTGCGGCTGGTGCTGTCAGGGGTGAAGTGATGGCGTGTGGCGTGGGGTGGTGATGTGAGGGAAACGCATATGGCGCGCACAACAGAACTAGGCAACCGTGGCGAGGATTTTGTCAATGGCTTTCTTGCACGTCGCGGGTACTCGACCACTCGTCTCGGGGGTCGCTTTGCGACCTACGACATCCAGGTGAACTCTACCGACAGGCCCTTCATGGTGTCGGTGAAGACTTCAAGGAACAGGCAGCACGTCCGGCTTGGCTCCGAGAAGTCTGTCACACGCCTGTCGGCACCGCACTTCGTGATCGCTGTGATGCCACTCGATGCTGAAGGGGATGTCGTACTTGAGTCAGGGAAGTGCAGGGTCTTGGTGATTCCTGCAGAGGTTGCAAAGGCCGATGGTCTTCGCGTTACCGAGACCTACTTCGCGGAGGACTCGACTCGCAAGCGATGGGAAACCGTGATAGTTAAGGGGTACTCGAGAAGGCCGATCCAAGAGGAGACCTGGGAACGCTGGTTATCGAACTACTCGGATGCTTGGCATCTCTTGCCATCGGGATAATCCAATCGTAGATCGCCGTAGCCGAACACTGAAGTCGATGCACACATCGACTTCAGTGCCACGCGTCAGCGGCCTATGCACAGTGCCTTCGGCAGAACCTCCCCGGCTCTGCCGCGGATTGACAGGTCAACCAGGCCGGAGATCGGGGTCTCTTCGAGATTGATCTCGACGGTTGCGGCGCCTCGCCGTGCGGCTAGCTTGATGAATCCCGCGGCGGGGTAGACCACGCTGGGGGTGCCGATGGAGAGGAAGAGGTCGTAGGTTTCGGCGGCGTGGGCCGCGGCGGCAACGGTTTCGAGTAAGAGGGCTGCGCCGAGCCGGACGCTGCCTGAGCTGAGTTGGCGTCAGGTGCCCACAACAGCAACGCGGTGCTGTGACGGCTCC
>CAYZFW010000417.1:0-3203 GCA_964477615.1 uncultured Phycisphaeraceae bacterium
GCGATGGGAATGCGCAGCGTCGCCGGGAAGCGAGGCAAGGGCATGTGCCTGCGTGCGGCGTTCGACGGGGTTCGAGAGCAGCATCTGGTCGACGCGTCCCTGCTCGATGATGGAGTAGGCGTCGGCACCGACGCCGGTGTCCATGAACAGCTCGCGGATGTCGCGGAGGCGGGCCTTGCGCCCGTTGATGAGGTACTGCGACGCGCCGTCGCGGTAGAGGCGGCGCTCGACGTCGACGGTCTCGCTGTCGATGGGCAGGTGGCGGGTGCGGCTTTCGACTTCGGCGAAGAGGGTCGCGGCCTCGGCGGCGCCTTCTTCTTCGCCGGTCAGCTCCGCGACGAAGCCGGGGGCGGCGGAAGGGCCGGAGGTCTGGTGCTCGGCGTGCAGGGCCTTGTGAAGTTCACGGCGCGCGGCGCGGGCGGCGAGTTCGGCCTCGGTGAGGCGGGGGTTCTCGAAAGTGAGGGTGACGCCGGCCATGCCCGAGGGCTTGCGCCCGGCGCTTCCGGCGAAGATGACGTCCATCATCTCCTTGCCGCGGAGGCTCTTGGCGGAGCGCTCACCGAGGACCCACTTGATGGCGTCGACGACGTTGGACTTGCCGCAGCCGTTGGGACCGACGATGCCGGTGATTGGGGCGTCGAAGGTGAAGTCGGTGCGGTCGGCGAAGGACTTGAAGCCGACGACGCTGAGTTTGGCAAGACGCATGGCGGAACGGACCTCCGTGTCACATCACGTCGCGTCGTGCCGGGCGTCATCCCTGGGCACGGGCGCGGAATCGGCGGACACCCTCCGGGTGCCCGGATGAACTAGCGTCAAGAGTATGCGGGCAGGGCGCGGGGAGGGCAAGCGGGTGGGGGGCGGGGGGCGGGCGAAGCGGCCGAGTGGCCGAGTGGTCAAGTGCGGCGTTCGCGGTCTTTCATTCTGTTCCGGAATCCCTCCCGCACAATCCCGCTCCGCGCTCTCCGTGCCTCCGCGGTGAAAGCCCTATGGGCAGGTGCTGCCGAAGCGGCCGAGGAAGGCGGTGAGGTCGATGGTGTTGACGCGGCCGTCGCCGTTCATGTCGCCGTTTTTGCCCGGGTTGACGAGCTTGCCGAAGCTGCCGAGGAGGAGGGTGAGGTCGACGGTGTTGACCTGGTTGTCGCTCGTGAAGTCGCCGGGGCAGGTTGGTGGGGGGACGACGGTCGCGAACGTGGCGGTGGCGGGGGAGACGATGGTCTTGACTGAGTCCGCGTTCCACGCCTCGACCCGCCAGTAGTAGCGTGTGGCCGGGGCGTTCAGGAGACCCGGGACGGTGTAGGTCAGATCGTGGGTGGCGATAGAGACGAGGGGGTCCGAAAGGTCGGCGTTCAGTGAGAGCGTGAGGCTGTAGAACTGCACGGGGCCGCCGGTGCTTGGCGCGGCCCAGTTGAGCACGATGGGGAGCGGCACGGCGAAGCCGGCGTCCGGGGGCGAGACGATCGAGAACGGTCCGGGAGCAGGGGCGGGGGTTTCTTCCGAGAGGCACGCGGCCCCGGCGCGCCCGGCGAGGATGGATGCCACGCTGGCGCCGGTGATATCGGTGATGAACGAGTTCCGCCCGGTGAGGGTGGCGTTCATCGTGCTGTCGGGGTTGGGGAAGGTGCAGGGGCAGTGCGATGCGCCCCAGACGTGCCCGAGTTCGTGGGCGGAGACGTCGGTGGCGCCCGAGAGGGTGCCGCAGCAGTTGCCGCGGACCATGGAATAGGCCTGGGAGATGTCGCAGACGGTGCCGGAGATGGCGACGCCCTGGACGCTGCCCGAGAGCGGTTTGGCGGTGAAGAGTTGGGCGAGGTCGCGTGGGACGGCACCTTGGTTTGCGTTCCATTCGTCGCGCATCTGGACGAGCAGGCCGCCGCCGTTGAAGGAGGTGTAGGGGGCACCCTCGATGGTGCGGACAAGGATGGTGGTGATGCGGTGGCGGATGCCGACTTCGGACATGTACTGCCCGTTCATGACGGCGATGGTGCGTTCGATCGCCGCGGCGGTGCCGGAGATACTGGCGTTGTTGAGTTGGAAAAACTCGTAGTCGGCGTCGCAGCCGATTTCGGCGACGCAGATGGCGGCGTTGCAGCCGCCGCGCTCGGCGGGGTGTTGCTCTGGCTCAGCGCGGTGGTGGCGGGTGGGGGCTCCGGCGTCTCCTGTGATGCACAGGCCGGGGTCTTCGGCGGAATCGAGGCTGTGGTAGCCCGCGTGGGCGGCTTCGCCCGGCGTGGCGCGCTCGGTGAGCTCCTGCGCGAGGTCGGCTTTCAGCGGTTCCACCCAGTAGGCACCTGCCAGTTCGGGGAGTTCGATGCGGGCGGTGACGCGACCCTGGTCGACAAACGCCGAGACGCGTGACCCGGGGAGACCTTCGATCGTGCCGCCATAGGTACGGATGGGGCCGGGCTGGGCGTCGATCCACTCGCGCTGGCCCTGGGCGTTCAGGATTTCGGCCCGGACGCGGAATCCTTCGGCGCGGACGGAGCGGGGAACGAGGTCGGCGGTGACGGCGCGGCCGTCGAGGGGCAGAACCACGCGGAGTGGCAGGCCTGGGGTATCTTGGACGCGGAGGAGGGCAACGTCGCCGCGGGTGACGCCGAGGGAGCGGAGCACCGCGGAACCGCGTGATGCGGATTCGACCATGCGGAGCGAGGCGGGAACGGGCGGCGTGGGGTCGGCGAAGGTTGGAGAGCACAGCAAGGCCAGCGCGATCGAGCAGGCGAGGAGGCGCGAGATCGCGGTGATGCGGTTGGGTTTCATCTGGTTCGCCGAGTCGACAAGCCGGAGATTGGTTTCAGCACGCCGGGGGCCGAGGTGCTACCCAGCTGGGGCGTCATTCTCCCCTTCGCAGGATCGTCCACAAGGATCGGCCCCCCAAACGCCCGGAAACAGTCAAAGGGCCATTGATTCGGTATCCATAAGGGTTCAACCCCACGGCTGGTTCACGCGGTACCCTCCGAAGCCTGATCCTGTTTTGCCATTTGCGATTTGCCCTTTGCCCATTTCCCCCATGCCCACCTTCCCGCATCGCCACCTTCTTGCCGTCGAACCGCTGAGTGCGGCGGATATCTACGCCGTGCTGGACCGGGCGGTGGGGTTCAAGCAGTTGCTGGAGCACAACCAGGAGGCCCCGTCGGTTCTGCGGGGGCGTCGGCTGGTGAACCTGTTCTTTGAGAACTCGACGCGCACGCGGACGAGCTTTGAGC
>CAYZFW010000418.1:0-3185 GCA_964477615.1 uncultured Phycisphaeraceae bacterium
CCCCTGAAATTCCCCCTGGTGGGCAAGATCGCCGCGGGCTACCCCATCGAGAAGGTCGCCGAGACCGACAACATCGACGTCTCCTCGCTGCTCGGCCCCCGCACCGGCTCGGTGAACGCCACGTTCGCCCTGAAGGTCGACGGCGACTCGATGAAAGACGAGGGCATCCTCGACGGCGACTACGTCATCATCGAACGCCGCGACACCGCCCGCAACGGCGACCGCGTGGTGGCGCTCCTGCCCAACGGCGAGTCCACCCTGAAGTCCTACTTCAAGGAGGCCGACCACATCCGCCTCCAACCCGCCAACAACGCCTACGACCCCATCCGCGTGAAGGACTGCAAGATCCAGGGCATCGTCGTTGGCGTGATCCGGCGGTACTGATCCGCTTGCTCAGACATCATCGTTCGGCTCGCCGAGGTGTGAGCCAAGGATCGATTCATCTCATTCGGGCCTTCGCACTCGTCGCGCGGTGGAGAATCCCGACTGCAGTTGTCTCCCGCCCACGCGACGAACTCATCCATACCGACTGCCGTGCCCTGCGCCCCCGCCTTTTTCCCCCGGCCTCCGCACGCTGGCTGTCCAGTTGGGCACAATGGCCCGCATGCGAACCTACCTCTTCAAGACCGAGCCCTCCACCTACGCCTTCGATGACCTCGTGCGCGACAAGCGGACCACATGGGACGGCGTGACCAACGCCGCCGCCCTGATCGCGCTCCGATCCTGCACCAAGGGCGACCGCGTTTTTGTCTATCACACCGGGGATGAGAAGCAGATCGTCGGCGAGGCCGAGATCGCCGCAGGGCCACGCCCCGACCCCAACCAAGACGACGAACGGTTGGTGGTGGTCGATTTGGAACCCCTCCGCCCTGCCAAGTCCCCCGTCACGCTCGCCCAGATCAAGGCCGACAAGCGGTTCGCATCCTTTGCGCTGGTGAAGCAGTCTCGCCTCAGTGTGATGGAGGTACCGCCCGATCTCGCCGCAATCCTCCGCGGGCTGCTGGGGCTGTGACCGCGCGCCAGCGTTATCTCGCACTACCATGCCCGCATGGCAGCCCCGCTGGTCGGCATCATCATGGGTTCGAAGTCGGACTGGGAGACGATGTCCCACGCCGCGGAGACGCTCGAGTCCCTCGGCGTTCCCTTTGAGTTCGGCGTGGTGTCGGCGCACCGCACGCCAAGGCTGCTGGTGAAGTACGCCAGCGAAGCGCGTGAGCGCGGGCTGAAGGTCGTCATCGCCGGCGCTGGCGGTGCCGCCCATCTGCCGGGCATGTGCGCCTCGATGACGCCCCTGCCGGTGCTCGGCGTGCCCGTCGAAAGCAAAGCCCTGAAGGGGCTCGACTCGCTGCTCTCGATTGCACAGATGCCCGCGGGCATTCCCGTGGGAACGCTCGCCATCGGCAAGGCCGGGGCGATCAACGCCGCCCTGCTCGCCGCGGCGATTCTGGCGATCAGCGACCCCGCGCTGGCCAGGCGGCTCGACGCCTTTCGCGACGAGCAAACGAGCAAGGTCATGCGCGACCGCGACCCGCGCGCACGAGCCACCGGACGGCCCGCCAATCCCGGGCGGGATTCCGCAAAGGTCGCATCGAAGAAGCTCCGCCGGGGACCGGCGGGCTACCCGGCTTCCAAGCGAGGCACCAAGTGATCCTCGGCGTGCTCGGCGCGGGCCAGCTCGGGCGCATGCTCGCTCTCGCGGGCGTGCCGCTCGACATCCGCTGCCGGTTCTTCGATCACAACGCCGACGCGCCCGCCGCAGCGGTGGGGGACCTCGTGAGGGCGGAGTTCGAGGACACCGCGGCGATCGATCGATTCACCTCCGGCCTCGATGCGTGCACGCTCGAGTTTGAGAACGTGCCGGTTTCGGCGGTCGAGCGTATCGCGTCGCGCGTGCCGATGTTCCCGGGCGCGAAGGCCCTCGCCACGGCGCAGGACCGCGCGCTCGAAAAGGCCTGCTTTCAAGAGCTCGACATCCCGACGACGCGGTACCAGCTCGCGGATTCGCGCGAGTCGCTCGCGTCCGCCGTGCGCGCCATCGGCACGCCGTGTGTCGTGAAGTCGCGGCGGATGGGCTACGACGGCAAAGGCCAGTGCGTGTTGCGGAGCGCGGCCGATCAAGACATCGACGGCGCATGGGCCGCCGTGCGCGCCCAGCCGTGCATCGTTGAAGAGTTCATCCCGTTCGAGCGCGAGGTCTCGATCATCGGGGCGCGTGGGCGCGATGGGTCGTGCGTCTTCTACCCGCTGACGCAGAACGAGCACCGCGCCGGCATCCTGCGTGTGTCCCGCGCTCCCGCAGAAGACACCGTGCCCATCCAGCCCGCCGCGGAGTCGGCACTGCGCCGCGTCATGGAGCACCTCGGCTATGTCGGCGTGCTCGCGATCGAGTTCTTCGTGCGCTCCGGCGCGCTCGTGGCGAACGAGATGGCCCCGCGCGTCCACAACTCCGGGCACTGGACCATCGAGGGCGCGAGCGTGAGCCAGTTTGAGAACCACCTCCGTGCCGTGTGCGGGCTGCCGCTGGGTGTGCCCGAGTGCCGCCCCAGCGCGATGGTGAACCTCATCGGCGGCGCACCGGGTGTTCGCGAGATGCTGAGCGTGCAGGGCGCTCGGGTTCATCTCTATGGAAAGCAGCCAAGGGCGGGGCGGAAAGTCGGTCACGTCACGCTCGTGGGAAACCGCCAAGAGGATCTCGAGACCCGGATTGACCGGCTCATGGCGTTGGCCGCGGATGCGGAGTCCGCTGTCTGAACGCGCGGTCGGGCAGCGTTCGGCCTTGTTCTCGCGATGAAGGGGGCGGTGGGGCCGAGAAGAGGGCCGAGGGGACTGCCAGAACCCACCCAAAGTCCGAATAACCGGCGACGAAACGTCACAGACGCTCAATTTTGTCACTGAAACTGTTGGATTTGATCCGCGATTGATTTGGCGCGCTTGAAAACCGGGGTATACTCAGGGTGCACAGAGGTCCGACCCGCCGTGGGTCGGCCTTGGGATTGGAGTCACAAAGTAAGAGATGGAGATTTTGTCTATGGTTACGAAGCTGCTTAGCGCTTCCGCGATTCTTGCCGTGGCCGGTGTGGCCTCCGGCGCGACCTTCGGCGTGAACACCGTTGACGCCGGCGGCGTCTCGGGTGGTTCGCTCGGTAACCCGATCACCTGGACCGGCGGCGCCGCGTTCAACCCGG
>CAYZFW010000419.1:0-3185 GCA_964477615.1 uncultured Phycisphaeraceae bacterium
GGGCGGCAACCTCAACGCCGACCCCGGCGTCGTGTCGACGCTCGCGGGCGTGCAGGCGGCTCTCACCGGCGCGTCGGCGAACATGCTGACCCTCACCGCCGATAGCACCGCGAGCATCCCGAACGGCCAGCCCGGCCCGCTGGTGTTCAACTGCACCCCGGGCGGCGATGGGCTGGCCGTGTTCAACGTCTCGGGCGCGCAGGTGTTCTCGAACAACCTCGTGCAGCAGATCGAACTGAACCTCAACGGCGCCTCGGCGGTGGTGATCAATGTCTCTGGGACGAACATCACCTTCAACCAGGGCAACATGGTGGGCGCGTGGAACACGCTGTTCGCGCGGGCCAACGTGATCTGGAACTTCCACGAGGCGACGAACATCCTGTTTGACCGGGCCATGAACGGCGCGGTGCTCGCGCCGCTCGCCAGCGTGCGGAACAACACCGTGATCGAGGGCTCGACCTTCGTCGGTTCGCTGCTGCAGCGGGGCGAGGTCCACCTGCCGGGCTACACCGGCTACGTGCCCACCCCCGGCGCGGCGGGCCTGCTGGGCGTGGCCGGGCTCGTCGCGGCTCGGCGCCGCCGCTGAGCCAGTGATCGAGTTTCAAGGAGAGAAACTGACCCCGCCCCGCGCGGGGTTTTTTCTTGGGACCACTCGTACGGCGATGCCAGCCAATTGCGCATTCTGATTGGGGGAACACCGGTGATTGAGCCCGCGGAACGGGCGGCCGAGATCGCGGACTGCGCTTGACTCGCCCGACCGTTTCACGGTCGGATTCCAATGACGGCCTCTGCCAGCGGCTTCGCCGCTGGCAACCATCGAAGCGCCCGCTTCGCGGGCGGACAATGCGCCAGACGACTCGCTGCCTCGCTCACCCAGGATCGAGCGCCACATCCAGCGACACCGTCTGCGGCTGGAGGCAGGCGCGGTCGTCGCACGCCTGATAGGTGATGACCAGCAAAGGGCGGCCTTGCCAGGGTTCGCCGCTTTGCACGAGTTCGATTGTGATCTCGATCTCTCCGGAGTGGACCATCAGCGGCCCTTCGCCGGGCGGGAGTGCTCCACCTTCGTACTTGACCGCGGGCGGGTAGGTCACGCTGGCGCGGAGGCCCTGGCCACCGGCGACGCGGACATCGAGACCGGTCATGCCCGCGACGCCGGGGGTGTTCGCGTTGATGTGGAACCCTTCATCGATCACCAGCCGGAGGCGCAGCGTGGCGGGCGGCTGGCCCGCTTTGGGCACCGTGACACGGTCGGTGTCGGCGTGAACTTCGACGACCGTGAGATCGGGCGCCGCCGCGTCAGCGCCGCTGGTGGAGCCAGCGGGCGGCGGCGCATCGGGCAGACCGTCGAAGAGGTCGGGCTTCGAGGGGAGCAGGCGGAGCACGCCACGGGTGGAGTTCACGCAAGCCAGCGGCGAGCGGGCGACCTCGCCCGAGACGGCGCGGGCGAGCGCCACGGCGCGGTCGAGGTACGCCTGGTTCCGGGTGAACGCATAGAGGTCGATGAGGTTGTGGAGCATCACGCCCTGGGCGCTGGGCATGGCGCCGTCGTGCGTGGAAGCGCCGCGGACGATGAGGTCGGGCTGGCCCTCGCGGGTGTCGAAGAGGATGCCGGGGTGGGTTGGCGCTTCGGACGAGCCCGCGGCGGGCGAGAAGCGCTCGAGCGCAACGGCCATCAGTTCTTCCGCGCCCTTGATGTACCGCGCATCGGTGCGCGCGACATAGAACACGTTGGCCTGGTGCAGGCGGATGAGACCCTGGATGAGGTAGGCGTAGTCTTCGAGGAAGCCGGCGGTCTTGGCCTTGGTGTCGCGGTAGGTGCGGAACAGCCCGCCGGTGTTGGTCCGCATGTTCACGAGGAAGAACTTCGCGGCACGCTCGGCGGCATCGAGGTATGCCTCGTCGCGCAGGGACAGCGAGGCGTCGGCGAGGGCGCCGATCATCAGGCCGTTCCAACTCGTGATCACCTTGTCGTCAAGATGGGGCTGCTTGCGGGTGTTGCGGCGTTCAAGCAGACGCTTCTGCACCGAGGCCCAGCGATCGCCGAAGGCCTGCGGGTCCATCCCGGATTCGCTGACCATCGCCTCCATGCGCTGCGGCATGAAGAGCACGTTGCGGCGCGGCTCGGAGGGGTGGTGCGGGTCCTGGAAGTTCGTCCCGTTGTCGAAACCCAGCACGCGGGCGGCGAAGACGGCGTCGTCCTCGCCCAACACCTCAGTGAGTTCGCCGCGCGTCCACAGGTAGTTCAGCCCCTCGCGCCCGTCAACCTCGGCGTCCAGGGCCGAGTAGAACGCGCCGGTCTCCTTGTCGAGCATCTCACGCAGCGCCCAGCCCAGGGTCTCGCGGACAACCTTGGCGTCAAACGGATCCCTCCCCCGCGCATACGCCCGGGCGTACACGCTGGCGAGCATCGCGTTGTCGTAGAGCATCTTCTCGAAGTGCGGGACGGTCCACGTCTCGTCGGTGCTGTAGCGGTGGAAGCCGCCGCCGAGCTGGTCGTACATCCCGCCAAGAGCCATCTTGTCGAGGGTGAGGCGCACGGCGTTCGACACCGCCGACGCAACCGCGGGGTCGCTGATCCGACCTTCGAGTTCCATCAAGAGATCGAGGAACACAGGCTGGGGGAACTTGGGGGCGCGTCCGAATCCGCCGTGCTTGGGATCGTGGATGTTCAGCAGCCCCTGCACGGCCATGCCGATCTGGGCGGGGCCGATCTTCACCTGCGGCTCCCAGCCCGCCTGATCGCGGATGGCCTGAGCGACGCGACTGGCCTGCTCGATCACGCTCGCGCGATCGGTCTTCCACGCTTCGTTGATGTTCGCCGTCACCTGCTGCAGGGAGGGCAGCCCCATGCGGGGCTCGGCGGGGAAGTAGGTCCCGGCGTAGAAGGGCTCGAGGCCGTTCGAGGCTTCCGCAGCCCCTTCGGGCGAGGGCGGCGTGAGCCAGACGGACATGGGCCACCCGCCGCGCCCGGTCATCATCTGCACCGCGGTCATGTAGATGTCGTCGACGTCGGGCCTTTCCTCGCGGTCGACCTTGACGCAGACGAACGATTCGTTGAGCAGCTTGGCGACTTCGGGGTTCTCGAAGCACTCCCGCTCCATCACGTGGCACCAGTAGCAGGTCGAATAGCCAACGGAGAGGAAGATGGGCACCTGACGACGGCGCGCCTCGGCGAAGGCCTC
>CAYZFW010000420.1:0-3146 GCA_964477615.1 uncultured Phycisphaeraceae bacterium
CTCGACTTCGGGCTCGCGGTGAAGACCATCAGCACCGACGACGAACTGAAGCAGTTCACCGGCGCGACCAACCTGCGCCGCCTGAGCCAGTCGTGGTCGGAAGACTTCGCGTCGTTCCTCGATGTCAGCGGGCCGGTGGGGCTGGTGTACCGCGGGCTTTTGATCGTGATCTTCCTGATTGCGCTGTTCCTGGAACTCTCGATGCCGGGGGCGACGGTGCCGGGCGTGGTGGCACTGTTGGCGCTGGGGGGGCTGGTGCTGCCTTCGCTGCTGATCGGTGCGTCGGCGTGGTGGACCATCGCCGCGATCCTGCTGGGGCTGGTCCTGATCGTGCTGGAGATCTTCGTGTTCCCGGGGTTCGGCATCCCCGGCATCGTGGGGCTGCTCCTGTTGCTGGGCGGGCTGGTGGGAACGTTTGCGGACGCGGGGGAACTGTTCCCGGGCGCGGGCAAAGGCACCAGCGAGCTGCCGTGGGCCCTCAGCGTGGTGCTGCTGGCGTTCTTCGCGGCGGGCGTGGGGATGTTCCTGTTCTCGAAGTACACGCGGAGTTTCCCGATCGCCGGGCGCATGGTGCTCGCTTCGCCAAAAACGAGCGACGACGGCGACGGGCTGCTCGCGGCGATGTCGCCCACGCCGCCCAGCGACGGACCCGTGAACGTCGGCGAGATCGGGCGGGCCACTACCGACCTGCGCCCCTCCGGCACGGCAGAGTTCGATGGCAAACTCATCGACGTGGTTGCCGAGTTCGGCTTCATCGAGAAGGGCAGGCGGGTCCGCGTGGTCTCCAGCGGGTTCCGCGTGAGCGTTGAAGGAGTGACCGACGGCCCGCCCAAGGGCGGGAGCGCGAGTGAGGGAACCGCCTGATGGAACCGCTGCTGTTGTGGGGATTCGGCCTGCTCGCCGCTGCCGTGCTGATATTTGTGATCGAACTGTTCCTGCCCAGCGGGGGCATACTGGGGATTGTCGCGGCAGTGGCGGCGATCGCGGGGTGCATCGCCTTTTGGCGTGTCGGCACGTGGTGGGGCATCGGGTCGTCGCTGTTTGTGCTGACGTCGGCGCCGCTGGCGTTCAACTTCGCGATCAAGATCATGCCGCACACGCCGATGGGTCGGGCGCTGATTCTCGGCGATGAGGAAGACGAATCGCAGAAGCGGGCCATCGACCAGCAGCGCGAAACCGAAGCGGCCAAGGCGATCGTGGGCGCGACGGGCAAGGCCGTGACGCCGCTGCGTCCGATTGGGATCGCGGAGATCGAGGGTCAGAAGATCGAGGTGCTGGCCGAGGGCGGCCCGGTGGACGCGGGCGCGGCGGTGCGGATCACGGGGGTGGTGGACAACCAGGTGCGGGTGCGGGGGGTGTGATTGGGAGCGGGTTCGGGTGTCGGGGTTCGGGGTTCGGGTGAAGGGTGTTGGGATTCGAGGTTTCGTCTCCGGCGATGTGCTTCGCAGACAGCGTCCTTTGAACAGGATTGCTCGAGCCTGCTCCCAGCCCGCTGTGCGGGCCAACGATGGTTGCCAGAGGCGCGGCGAGCAAAGCGAGCAAGCCTCTGGCAACGCCACCTGAAGCCACCTCGCCCATGAAATGGGCGAACGATCCAGCCCTGCGCGCATTCCACCCCGCCCCCTTCCCCTACACTCCGCCAATGCCTCACCCCCTTCCTACCACCGTCGCCGTGTCCGGCGCGACCGGATTTGTTGGACGCCACGCCGTGCTCGCTCTTGCGGGCCGCGGCCACCGTGTGCGTGCTTTGGTGCGTGATTTCCGCAAACTGCGTGAGGTCCTGCCCGCGCTGCCGCCGAATGTCGAGGCGGTGCAGGGCGACGTGTTTGACAAGACGGCAATGGCCGACCTGTGCCGCGGCGTGAGCGCGGTGGTCCACACCATCGGCATCCGCAAAGAGGTGTTCCCCGCCAGCACGTTCGAGCGCATGCACCCCACGGCGACGCGCCTGACCATCGACGCGGCCCGGGCCGCGGGGGCCACGCGGTTCCTGCTCGTGAGCGCCTTGGGCGTGCGCCCCGAGGGGCCGACGGGCTACCACCAGTCCAAGTTTGCCAGCGAGCAGCTCGTCCGCACCAGCGGCCTCGATTGGACCATCTTCCGCCCCGGCCTCATCCACGGGCCCGACGGCGAGTTCATGCAGATGGTCAAGTCGTGGGTGCTGGGGCGGATGGCGCCGCACTTCTTCATCCCCTACTTCGTGCGCATCGAGGGCAAGCCCCCGGCCCCGCCGAAGCTTGTCGCGGCGGAAGTGGCCCCGGTGTGGGTGGACGACGTGGCGGCGGCGATCGCGTCGTCGCTCGACACGTCACGGTCCATCGGCGAGGTCTACCCCCTCACCGGCCCCGAGACGATGCGCTGGCCCGAACTGCTGAAGCACATCCGCGACAGCCTGCCCGTGACCGACAAGAAGAAGCGCCTGATCCCGCTGCCGGGGCGGCTGGGCTGGGCCCAGGCGCACGCGGCCCGCGTGCTCGGCCTCGCCAACGCGCTGCCGTTCGGACCATCCGAACCGATTATGGCGATGGAAGACTCGGTGGCGAACACGAGCAAGGCGGCGGAGCATTTGGGGTTCAACCCTTCGCCGTTCCGGTCGCGGGTGCGGGAGTATGCGGGGCGGGTGTGATGGTGCCTTGCTGAACGCGGCAGCGGGGATGGTCCTCGCGCTATGATGCCCGCGTGAAACGCACCCGCAAATCGGTCAAGCCCGGTTTCCTGCTCTCGCTCACCATCGAGCAGGTTGGCCCGTCACGGTACCTCGGACGCTGCGCATCACTGCCGGGCTTCCTCGTCGAATGTGCCAGCGTTGAGGAAGTGGTTCGTGAAGCACCGAAGGTGGCGAGGGCGCTCGTCAAGGCGATGGCCCAAAAGGGCGTTGATCTGCCCCGCGCCATGCGCGTGCCGGAGAACCCGCGGCGCGTCCGGCTGCTGGTGGCGGCGTGACGTACCGGGAACTGACCAAGCACCTGAAACGACTGGGGTGCGAGTTTGTGCGCCGGGGCGGCGGTTCGCACGAAATCTGGTGGCGTCCGGCGAATCAGCGATTCACGACGATCCCGAAGCACGGCTCACGCGATCTGGCGGAGGGTACCTTGCGGGCCATCCTGCGCGACCTCGACATCGACAAGCGAGACCTTCGGTAAACA
>CAYZFW010000421.1:0-3144 GCA_964477615.1 uncultured Phycisphaeraceae bacterium
CACCCCGCCTTCTGAATCTGCTTGAGATGGTCATACGCATGATCCATCTCGACCAGGCGGCTGGGCGAACTACGCCGACCTTTCGCAGTGGGAGAACGCCAAGCGTGCGGCGGAGAAGGCCGAGGCGGAGGCTCGAAAGGCCGAAGTCGCCGCCGCAACGCCGATACCCGCAAAGCCCGCCGGTGGCGGGAAGGCCAAGAAGCTCTCGTACATGGAGCAGCGCGAGTTTGACGGCATGGAAGAGGCCATCCACAAGGCCGAGGCGAAGGCCGCGGAGCTCGAGAAGAAGACCCACGACCCCGCGCTGATGGCCGACCACAAGAAGATGGCCGCGGCGTGCGCGGAACTGAGTGCCGCAACGGCCGCGGTCGCGCGGTTGTACGAGCGGTGGGCGGAGCTGGAAGCCAAGATCGGATGAGGCCATCCCGTACCATGGGGACATGCCCACACGACTCGCCAAGAAGGTGCTCGTCATCGGCTGGGACGCCGCCGATTGGAAGGTCGCCGACCCGCTGATCGCCGCCGGGCGGATGCCGAACCTGAAGCGCCTCATCGACAACGGCGTGCGCGGGAGCATCCGCACCCTCGAGCCTCGCCTCTCGCCGCTGCTGTGGACGTCGGTCGTCACCGGCAAGCGGGCGGACAAGCACGGCATCTTGAACTTTGTCGAGGCCGAGCCCACCGGCGGTGGCATCCGCCCCTCCACCAGCACCAGCCGCAAGACCAAAGCCCTGTGGAACATCCTCTCACAGTCCGGGCTGCGGAGCAGCGTGGTGTCGTGGTACGCGTCGCACCCGTCGGAGCCGATCCGAGGCGTGGGCGTCTCGAACCTGTGGCTCGAGGGTGTGCCCCAGTCGTCGCGTGATCCGTGGCCAATACCGAGCGGCTGTGTGCATCCGGCGGACCTCGAGCCGGCGTTCGCGTCGGCGCGGGTGCATCCATCAAAGGTGAACCCGGCGGAGATGCGGGCGCTCGTGCCCGCGCTGGGTACGCTGGCACCCACGGACGTGCGCATCGGGCTGCTGCAGCGCCTCCTCGCGCAGATGCACAGTGTCCAGAACGCCGCGGCGTGGCTGCTGGAGAAGGGCCCGGCGTGGGACTGTGCGCTGGTGTTCAACGAGGCGATCGACGTCTTCGGGCACCACTTCATGGCGTACCACCCGCCCCGGCTCCCCGCTGTCAGTGAGAAGGAGTTCGAGCGCTTCAAGGGCGTGGTCAGCGGCGTGTACGAGATGCAGGACAAGATGCTGGGGCGTCTGCTGCAGATCGCCGGGCCGGAGACCACCGTCATTCTGCTCAGCGACCACGGGTTCCACAGCGACCACCTGCGTCCGACGGTGCCCCCTGCTGCGGACGACAAGCACGCCGCCATGGACGCCTCGTGGCACCGCGAGCACGGGGTGGTGGTGCTGAGCGGGCCCGGGATCGCAAAGTCCACGCCCACCGAGACGCGCGAAGTGACTGGATCGACGCTGCTGGACATCACGCCGACGGTGCTCGCGCTGCTCGGTCTGCCGATGGGTGAGGACATGGACGGGCGCGTGCTGGTAGAAGCCTTTGACCGCCCCACCACCGTCGAACGCACCGCGTCGTGGGACGGCGTCGAAGGGGAGTCGGGCATGCACCCGCCCGACATGCGCATCGACACCGTGGACTCGGCCCAGGCGGTGAAGCAGCTCATCGAGCTGGGCTACCTCGCCGACATGAGCGGCGACGAGCAGGCGATGCTCGACCAGGTGGACCGCGAGTCGCGCTTCAACCTCGCCACGGCGAAGCAGGCGCGGGGTGATTTCCTCGGCGCGGCCGAGCTGCTCGCGGTGCTGACGAACGAGAAGCCCGACGAGCCTCGGTACGCCCTCTCGCTGGCGCAGAGCCACTTCAGCGCGGGCGAGGTATCAAAAGCACGCGCCGTGATCGAAACGCTGCGGCAGCGCTGCCCGGACCACCCGGACGCGGGCATCGCGCTCGCAGGGGCGCTTCTGGCCGAGGGGGACGCGGCACAGGCGGCAGCGATGCTGGAGCAGGAGATCGCGGCTTCCGCCGCAAAGGGAGGCCCGCCCAACCCCGAGCGGGATTGCCTACTGGGTACGGCGTACATCGAGATGCGCGACGCGGACCGGGCCGAGAGCGTCCTCCGGCGCGCCGCGGACACCGACCCTCACAGCGCCCGGGCCCGCCTGGGCCTGGCGCAGTGCGAACTGCTGCGCGAGAAGTACGAGGCCGCCGCCGAGCACGCGTTTGAAGCGGTGCAGCTCCAACACTTCCTGCCGGACGCGCACCACACGCTGGGTGTCGCGCTGGCTCGGCATGCGGAATCGCTCAGCGGAACTGAGCGTGGCGAGGCGCTGGACCACGCCGTGCGGTTCCTTGAGATTGCCGTGTCGATGCAGCCGGGGTACCTCGATGCCCACCGATACCTCACGGTGGTGCAGGCAAAGCGCGGCGACGCGGACGCGGCGACCAAACACCGCGAGATCGCCCTCGGGCTGATGGCCCGGATCGGGATGTCGGGCGGGTTTGTCGATCCGATGACGGAACCAGCGATCGGGGTGAGGCGTCGGCCGCGGGCCGGTTGATCTCCCACGCCCGAACCCCAACAATCCACCCTTATGCCCAAGAAGAACATCGGCCAAGTGGACGTCTCCGGCAAGCGCGTGCTCATGCGCGTTGATTTCAACGTGCCCCTCAAGGGCGGCGAGGTGACCGACGACCTGCGCATCCGCATGGCGGTGCCGTCGATCAAGAGCGTCCTCGACCGCGGCGGAAAGCTCGTGCTGATGTCGCACCTGGGGCGACCCTCCGGGGCTGGGTTTGAGCCGGAGTTCTCGCTTGAGCCGTGCGCCAAGCGCCTGAGCGAGCTGCTTGGCAAGCCCGTGAAGTTCCCCAGCCACGACTGCATCGACGGCGCCTCCGCCGCGGCGGCGAACATGCTGCAAAGCGGCGAGGCCATGCTGCTGGAGAACCTGCGCTGCCACAAGGCCGAGCAGAAGGGCGACGCCGGGTTCGCGGCGAAGATCGCGGCCCTGGGCGAGGTGTACTGCAACGACGCCTTCGGCACCTGCCACCGCGCCGACGCGAGCATGGTCGCGGTCCCCAAGGCGATGGTGGGCAAGCCGCGTGTGTGCGGGTTCCTTGTTGAGAAAG
>CAYZFW010000422.1:0-2546 GCA_964477615.1 uncultured Phycisphaeraceae bacterium
AGGCGCGCCAGATGTCGGGGCCGGTGCCGTCGCCTTCGATGAAGGGGATGATGGGCTGGTCGGGGACGTTCAGGCCGGCGGCGGACATCGTGATGGCGGAGGGCATGATCGGGCTCCGAGGGGGAGGTGTGTTGGTGGATTGGGCGGTGAACGGAATCGAGACGAGATCGACCCGGCCCATCGCTCGCGGAAGAGCGATGACCCGGCGTCCTTGGGATGGGGGCTCCGGGGCTCCGGGGCTCCGGGGGTCGGGGGGGCGAGAATACCCGCGTGCGGCGGGTGGCGCGGTGGGATTTTTCGGACCGGCGGCGGCTGGGCGGGCTGGGGACATGAAAAAGATGGTTCGTAAACCCATGTCTGGTATGGGTTTATGAAATGGATGCAGATTCTTGGGGGAAACCGCTTGCCTGCCCCCGTGTGGGTATCGGACATTCATGGTTGTCAGGGCGTTCGCTGGGTCATCCGGAAGGATGAGCTGGGAACGCGAGCTGGGACATGTGCGGCGTTTCGGTTCCGAATCGGCTGTCGGGCCGAGGGAACGCGGATGAGATCGCTGGTGGCTCGAAGCCGAGCCGCGGTGGGACTGTCCGGGATCGAGACCCCGTGCGTGCGTGTTGCAAACGCGCGATTCGCGCACTCACCCGCCCGGCACGGCGTCGCCGGGGCGGTGTTCTGACCCCTTCACATGACGCCGGCGAAAGAGACGGAGAAAGCCATGAGGACGATTCTTTCCAAGATGGTTGGTGTGGTTGTCGGCTTGGGTTGTGCGGTGGGCGCTTCGGCGCAGGTGCTGCCGAACCCGCTGCCGCTGCCGTTCCCGAGCTTCAAGTGGGACCAGCGGTACACGCCGCCTCGGGCGACGTTCACGAGCCGTGTGATCACGTGTACGGCGCCGCAGCCTTCGCCCGCGGTGGCGATTGATGACTGGTTGTGCACGAAGACCGGCCCGATCCTGCGCGTGGGCTGGTGGGGCTGGCTGTCGACGCCGGCGCAGGCGCAGCGGCCGTTCTACATCGCGATCTACCGCGAGAATCCCAACAACACCTGCCAGCCGCAGCAGCAGCCCATCTACCAGGTGTGCGTGGTGCCTGACCAGGTGAAGCTGGTGACGAAGAACTGCGAGCCCAACGCGACGGGCGCGATCGGTCTGCCGATCTACTACCTGAGCGCGAAGCTTCCGGGTTTCACGCAGGACGGCACGGCGACCTCGCCGCAGCACTACTTCCTGCAGATTTCCGAGATCGATGCGCAGAGCGTGCAGCCCAACAACGTTGAGGACTTCCGCTGGGCGGGGCGTCGCCCCATCCAGGTGTGCCCGGCGATGCAGCGCGGCGCTGGCGGCGGCATCCTGCAGCCCTTGCGTGACGCCTGCGACCAGAAGGAGGACGATCTCTCGTTCCGCCTGTTCAGCCGGTCGCTGTTCATCACCCTGAACCCCGCGGTGCCGCTGGCGCCCGGCGGCGTGACGTTCTCCCTCTATCCCGCCGGCGGCGGCGGTGGTGGTGGCGGGACCGCGGGTGACTCGCTTCCCATGGAGTCGATCTCGTTCAACTACAGCAAGATTGAATGGTCGGCGGCGCCCGATCCGAACGAGAAGAACTTCCAGCTCGACTTCGACGCGCCCGATGGCAACTACATCCTGGAAGTCCGCGTGCCCGGTGCCCTGCCGCAGCGCCGCCCCATCACCCTGCAGGAGGGCACGGAGTTCCAGGTCGATTCGTTCTTTGACGTGTTCTTCGGTGACCTCGACGGCAACGGCGTGGTGAACACCGTTGACCTCACCGCCTTCCTCGGCTCGTTCGGGCGCAGCTCGAACTGAGTGTCGGAAGGAGCCGAGTCCATCCCAAGAGGCGGCGACGCCTCTTCTCCTCCACACGCGGGGCCGGGCGATCAACGCCCGGCTCCGCGCGGTGTGTGGAAAGGCCGGCGCGAAACTCGCACGGAGGGTGGGCCAAAGGAGGTCTCTTCTCAACTCGGGCGGTCGCCTTGATGCGCCGCCCACTGATGATCTCGCCCGGCGCCGATGCGTGCGGCGCCGGGCGATTCCAAGCATGCCTTACCACCTCAACACGGGGTCGAGCCCTTGCGGGTTCGGCCCCGTTTGCACTTGGTCTTGGGTCTTGGGGGTTGGGTCTTGGCATCGGAATGAAAACGCCCGCGAAAGCGGGCGGTTTTCCGAGGCATTTCGGGTTTGGGTTGTGTGGCGTGCCGCTCCCTGACGGTCGCGGTTCTGGTGGGATGGGCTCAGCCCTTGCGGGTGAGTTCGAGCTTCATGCCGAGGTATTCCTTGCCGGTCTTGGGGTCGGGCATGAACATCTCGAAGGTCATGGTGTTGCCCTTGATGGTCTGGACCTCGCGGAAGTTGATCTGCTTTTTGGCGAGGGGGCATGAGCCGGTGTAGTTCCAGGTCATGGTGTCGCCGTCGGAGGAGCGCTCGCCGGTGCCGGTCATGATGGTGGTGCAGGCGCTGCCGAGCCAGGCGGTGACGTACTTCTTGGTGACGTTGTCGAAGCGGATCACCGGGAAGGGGCCCTGCGGGATGGCGC
>CAYZFW010000422.1:2556-3141 GCA_964477615.1 uncultured Phycisphaeraceae bacterium
GGCCCATGCCGGGGATGTCGCCGGCGTAGTCGATCTTGATGAACTTGCCGCCCATGATGGCGGTGGCGGTGGAGGTGGCTTCGGAGACCATGGGCTCGGAGTCCGACGACATCCACTGCGTGCACTTGCCCTGCCAGGTGCCGACGCCCTTGGCGAGGTGGGCGTGCTCGGGGCCGGGGATGCCGGCGGCCATGCAGGCCTGCATGTCTTCAGGGGTCCAGCCCTTGGGGAGTTTGAACTCGGGGGCGCCCCCGGAAGCTTTGGAGTCCGTGCCGGCGGTGGCGAGCGAGCCGACGAGGGCGCCGAGGGCGGCGCAGGCGATGCAGGCGGGGAGGATGAGGGACTTTCGGTTCATGCGTTGCTCCTTTGGGGGTGATGCCGCGGGTGCGGCGGGGTTGAGAAAGGCTGGGCTAGGTGTGATGCGATTTGATGTGGAGTTCAGATTGGAGCGTTGGGAGTGTCGCCCCGTTGGGGCTTCGCTTCCTTGGCCGCTCTCCGGGGGTTTCGCTCGAAGACTCGCTTCACCCCCGGCAACGGACTTTCGGCCCTACGGGCCTGCGGAGTGGTGATCGGCGGTCTGCGCTT
>CAYZFW010000423.1:0-3138 GCA_964477615.1 uncultured Phycisphaeraceae bacterium
TTTCGATATTAAGGCGGCTTGTGACGAGAGCCTGCGCTTGCCGCTGCTGACCTAAAGTCGAGAATCTGCCCGTTGGGCCGCAGCAGACGCATCACCACATTCTCGCCGCACACCGTCGGGATCGTCGAGAGGCGCACGTCGAGGTTCTCGCCGCGGCTCGTGAACCGGAACTTCCCGTCCTGCGGGCGGCGCGTCTGCGTCAGGTCCAGGTTGGCCATCACCTTCAGCCGCTGCACGATGCCGGGGTGCGCCGAGATCGGCGGCCCCTGCCGAGCCACTAGTTCCCCGTCGATGCGGAACCGCAGTTGCAACTCGTGCTCGCACGGCGAGATGTGGATGTCCGAAGCCCCGCCCGCCGACGCATCGTTGATGATCTGGTTCACCGCCGCGACGATGGGCTCCTCGCCCGTCGTCAGATCCGCCGGCGTCGCCTCCGTGTGCGCCGCCGACTCCTGCGGCCCCGAGGCCAGCGAGTACGCCTTGTTGATCAGCCCGGAAAGCTGCTCTGGCAGGCACAGGACCGGCTCGATCTCCCCCTTGATGAGCTGCCGCACTTGGTCGATCGCCTTGATGTTCAAGGGATCGGCCATCCCCACCGTCACGACCGCACCCTGCACGAACAGCGGGAACGCCTTGTGCTTCTCCGCCACCGACCGCGGCAGCAGCCCGGCGTTGGCGATGTCGATATCAAACGCCCCGAGGTCGGCGAAGGGAACCTCCAGCAGCATCGCGGTGGTCACTCCGATGTCGCGCGGCGAGACCATCCCCAGCGCCACCAGCGTGCTCTCGACGGATTCGCCGCGTTCGGAGGCCGATCGCTTCGCCTGTTCCGCCTGCGCGGTTGAAAGCACGCCGTCGTCCACGAGCGCGCGAACCAGGTATTCAGCGCTGTTCAGCACGCGTCACCCCCAGCCGCAGCGCCCGTCGCAACAGGTGCGCACGCCGCGATCAGCGCCTTGATCCGGCCCTGCAGCGCCGCCGATGGATTGACGAACGACGTCCCGAAGAGGTACGTCGGCTTGCGGTCGGTCATGGTCACCCGCTGCACGCGCACCGTGGCATCGAGCCGCAGGTCTGCATGCGAGCCGTTCTCCCCCAGCACCCGCACCCGCAGGATCGCCCCGCGCGGCACAAAGTGGGCGCACGTGAACCCCAGCCCGCCTGCACCAAGATCAACGACCGTGACCGGGAACCCGGACTCGGAAACGCCCGACTCCGGGCTGAACCGCAGCCGCCCGCCGACAAACCCGTCAACGCCGATCGCCGGCGCAGGGTGCTGCCCCACACCCACCAGCCCCGCGAGGGAGAGTTGGTGGCGTTCATGGCGTCGAACTGTCAGGCCAAAGTCGCTGGGCATCTCTTTGGTTTCCGTATCGAAGAGCGTGCCGCCAGAAGGGCGGCGGCGCGTCCGAGATGCCATCGGGCGGATTGGGTCCGAGATGAAGCGGTGGGATGCCGAGGCGCAAGACATCTCACCCTGATCAGGGGACACTGTGACGGTCATCGCGGCGCCCACCTCATGCAACTCCGTTGCACTTAGCCCGCCCTCAACCGATAACCCGCCCGCCGGTACGATCCTCCCCCCTCTTTCTGCGCCCCCGTCGGCGGTCGCGCGGGTTTTCGGCCCCATCCCGGGGCCGCCCCCAACCCCCGGCGCGGGCTGTCCTACTTAGGAGACCGGTTTGATGCTCCGCACGATCCGCACGGCCATCGCCTGCTGCACCACCCTGGTTGCCGCAGCGGCCCCCTTGCTCGCCCCCGCGACCGCCGCGGCCCAGCAGGTCAACGTCGAAGTCTTCACCCTCGACAACGGGATGAAGTTCCTCCTCTACCCCCGCCACGAAGAGCCCAACTCGATCGCCGCCGGCTGGGTTGCCAAGGTCGGCTCCGTGAACGAGCGCCCCGGCATCACCGGCATCTCGCACTTCTTCGAGCACATGATGTTCAAGGGCACCGACACCATCGGCACCAAGAACGCGCAGAAGGACGCCGAGCTCCGCACCAAGCAGACCGAGGTCCGCACCAAGCTCATGAACCTCCAGCTCGGCCAGCAGTACAAGCGCTGGAAGGCCGGCGAGATCGATGACCCGTGGGAACAGCGCAACGACACCGAGGAGATGAAAGCCCTCCGCGAGGAGCTCCAGCGCCTCATCGAGGAGCAGAAGACCAACACCGTCCAGAACGAGTTCGACAAGGTCTACACCAACATGGGCGGCTCGGGCATGAACGCCTTCACCGAGTACGACATGACCTTCTACTTCATCAGTGTCCCCGCCAACAAGTTTGAGCTGTGGGCCTGGATGGAGTCCGACCGCCTCACCAACTCGGTCTTCCGCGAGTTCTACGCCGAGCGCGACGTCGTCCACGAGGAACGCCGCCTCCGCACCGAGAGCACCCCCACCGGCATCTTCCAGGAGCAGTTCGACGCCATGTTCTGGCAGTCGAGCCCCTACAACTGGCCCGTCATCGGCTGGACCAGCGACCTCAACTCCTACTCCATGGCCGAGGCCCAGAAGTACTACGACACCTACTACGGCTGCGACAACATCGTCGGCGTCGTGGTGGGGGACTTCCTCGCCGACGACATCAAGCCCGTCATCAAGCGCTACTTCGAACGCCTCAAGCCCGGCAAGCACCCCATCCCGCCCGTCGCCACCCTCGAGATGCCGCAGCTCGCCGAGCAGCGCATGAACGCCGAGTGCGACTGCCAGCCCGCCGTTGAGGTCCGCTACAAGACCGTCCCCTGGGGCCACGCTGACTCCTTCGCGCTGGCCACCATGGCCGACGTCCTGAACGGGCGCACCGGCCGACTCTACAAGTCCATGACCGAGGGCAAGCAGATCGCCGTCGACGCCAGCGCCGCGCAGGAAGACCGCAAGTACGGCGGGTACTTCTCGTTCAACGCTGAAGTGAAGGGCGACGCCACCCCCGAGCAGCTTGAGGCCGCGTGGTACGAAGAGCTCGAGAAGCTCAAGACCGAGACTGTGGGCGAGCGTGAGCTCCAGAAGGTGAAGAACCAGAACGCCGCCAACGACTACCGCCGCCTCCAGAACACCTTCTTCCCGATGGTGCAGATCGGCTACGCCGAGGCCAAGGGCAGCTGGGAAGACCTCAACACCTTCCCCGCCCGCCTTCAGG
>CAYZFW010000424.1:0-3138 GCA_964477615.1 uncultured Phycisphaeraceae bacterium
CGTGCGCGTCCGCGCCGCCCGTCACCAGCCACACGATCTCGTCTGTCGAGTCCACATGAGCCTCGGCATCGTCTGGCACGAACGAGCCGAGAAAGAACCTGGCGTTCGGCGCACGCATCCGCTTCGCCAGATCGCGCGAGACGTCCACCAGTCCCACATCGATCTCGATCCCAACCGCGTCGAAGCCCAGCAGCGACGCCGCGATCGTGACGCCGCCCACGCCCGAGCCCCATTCACATAGCGTGACACCCGGGGCGAGCGAACGCTCACGGATCGCGATGAGCGCCCGCGCCGTGAGCCCGAAGTCCGACGGCACAAACCCGGGCACCGGCGAATCACTCGTGCGCTCCACGAAGTCGTCCGCCGCCTTATCGGCTTCGCGCACCAACTCCTCCAGCCGCGGCGTCAGTGCCGGCAGCGGGTCGAGATCAACCGGGGTGAGTCGGGGGCGTTTGCGCATCGTGGGCAAAGAACCATGCCTGTCAGCGGTAGGGTCCGGCCTCAATGGAAAAGAACCGGCGGGTGTTGTCGTTGAGGTGTCGCTCCATCTCCGCCGGGGTCAGGCCGTGGACATTCGCGAGCGCCGCCGCCACGTGCGTGACCAGCGCCGGCTCGTTGGGCCGCCTGGCCCGGTGCGGCTCGGGCGAGAGAAACGGCGCGTCCGTCTCGACCATCACCCGGTCCAGAGGCACCATCTTGGCCGCCTCACGCACCTCCGCGGCGTTCTTATACGTCAACACGCCGGTGAAACTCACACACGCGCCGAAGTCCAGCAACTGCCGCATCTCCGCCGGGCCGCCTGTGAAGCAGTGGAACACCATCCGCGCCGGGTCGAACTTTGATCTGGCCAGGATCGGGATGAGTTCATCGAACGCCTCGCGGCAGTGCAGCACGATGGGCTTGACCATCCCTTCCGCACCAAGCCCCTCGATCACCCGCAACTGTTCGTCCAATACCCGCAACTGCACGTCCTTGGGCGGCTTGTCGTAGTGCTTGTCCAGCCCAAGTTCACCCCACGCCACGCACTTGGGATCGGCTCCGACTTCGCGGAGTCCTTCCCACCGGTGAGGCGCGCGGTCGCTGTACAGCGGGTGAACGCCCGCCGTACACCACACGCTGGCGTGCCCTCTGGCGATGCGCAGGGCCTCGAAGCAGTCGACGGTGGTGGTCGAGATGGTGATGCACCCGTGGACCCCCGCAGCCGCGGCGTCGCTGAGCACGCGGTCGATCCGCCCGGCATAGTCGGGAAATGTCAGGTGACAGTGGGTATCGATCACCCCCCTACTCTACCGATGAATGCCCGGCTGAACCGCGCGGTTCGCACAACGCCCGTCGGCAAGCGAGCAACGACCAGAACCACCGCCGATTGACGAGCGCCGCGGGACGAGAGGCGAACAATCCCCAACTGCACCCAACCAAAGTCACCATGCAAGACCACACCAACACTCCCAAGCGTCCGATCCTTGCCGCCGCCCTGTTGACCCTCGGAGCGTTGTTCACGGCTCCGGCGCTGGGTGGCGAGACGGGTTCATCACCCGCCGCCTCGACCGCCGCCCCTACCACTATTCCCGCCTCGGCGAACAAGGTGGTGTCCGAGCGCTGGTATGTGCTGCAGCTCGACGGGGCCAAGGCCGGTTGGATGCGCGACAGCGTCTCGACCACGCCCGAGGGAAACCGCCTGACCGATCAACAGATCACTTTCGAGCTGGCCCGCGCCGGCACGAAGATGGAAGTGACGATGAAGACCGGCTTCGTGGAGACCGCCGCGGGCAAGCCTGTGTCGATGTCGCTCGACCAGAACCTGGGTCTTGTCCGAATCAACTCCAACTTCGAGTTCAATGATGAGGGCGTGCTGGAGACGACCCGCCAGGGCGACGTGGTCCGCAGCATCAAGCACCCCAAGATCGAGGGCGTGTGGCTCACGCCGTCGGCGGTCGAGAAGCTGGTGCAGTCGAAACTCAAGACTGGCGAGAAGTCGTTCTCGTACCGGACGGTTTCCCCCACCAGCGGCGCCCGCGCCTTTGACAACAGCGTCAAGGTGCTCGAGAGCGGCACCGCTGAAGCGATGGGCAAGATGGTGCCCGCGGTGAAGTGGGAGTCCGAGGCGAGTGTGATGCCCGGCACGGTGAACACCGAGTGGGTGAGCGAAGACGGCCGCCCGGTGCGCTCCGAGGTGGAGATCGCGGGCATGAGACTGCTCATGCTTCTGAGCGACGAGCCGGTGGCGATGAGCGCCTTCACCGCCCCCGAGGCGATGGCTCAGACGGTCATCGTTCCCGAAGGCACCTTCAAGATGCCCGCCCGCGCGTGCAAGGACGCCATCTACACCGTCGGGCGCGATGACAACGTCCCGATCAAGGGCTGGCCACTGGGCGGGTTCCAGCGCGTCACCGATACCGGCAACGGCAAGTATCTCATCAAGGTGGACATCTCCTGGCCGCTGCCGATGTACCCGCTGAAGGAGCCGCAGAAGTATCTCGCCGCGACCACGGTGTGCAACGCCGAAGACCCCGAGATTGTCGCCTTCGCGACCAAGGCGATTGAGGGGATGGGCGACAACAACTTCGAGCGGGCCAAGAAGCTGCGCTCCGCCGTGCGCGACCACATCCAGAAGAAGAGCCTCGGCGTCGGTTTCGGCACGGCGTCTGAGGTGATCCGCACCAAGCAGGGCGATTGCACCGAGCACGCCGTGCTGCTCGCCGCCGCGCTCCGCGCCGCGAAGATCCCCAGCCGCGTCGTGAGCGGCATCATCTACACCGAGGAGTTCGAGGGGATGCGGAACGTCTTCGTCTACCACATGTGGACGCAGGCGTTCGTGCAGCGCGGGACCGAGAACAACTGGATCGACCTCGACGCGACGCTGACGGGCGACAGTTACTTCGACGGTGCCCACATCGCCCTGACCGACAGCGATCTCAGCGATTCCGAGACTTTCAACACGATGGTCGGGCTTTCCGAGGTGATCGGGAAGCTGAAGATCAATATCGAACTGACTGAGTAACCCGGCCGGCCACCGGCGGTGCAACGAATCCGTCCGAGAATCACCCACGCCCCGCGCATCTTCGCGCGGGGCGTGTTTGCTTTTGTGCGTCCCGCTGGACTTGGCCCCGGTCCAATTGGAGGCTTCCTTCTCTAGGT
>CAYZFW010000425.1:0-3123 GCA_964477615.1 uncultured Phycisphaeraceae bacterium
CGGGCTGCTGCAATGAGAATATCGCCCGGCTTGACGATCAGGAACGCACTATCATGGGCTCGGACGCTCAGGACGCTGTCGGGCAGGTTGATCCCCTTCTTGCTGGTGATCTTCCCGCCGATCTTGACGACGCAGCGGAGTTCGTCGGCGTCTGCGCTCACGGCGAGCATGCGGATGGCACCGTCGTTGATGAGCACGCGCTGGCCCGGGGCCACCTCGCGGACCATCTGCGGGTAGGTGGTGGGCAGCACGGGCACGCCGTCGCGGACGGTGAACGTGGTCGCGGCGGCGGAGATGACGACCTCGCGCCCGGGCTCGACCTCGATGCCCTCATCGGGCATCATGCCCACGCGGATCTTCGGCCCCTGGAGGTCGCCAAGCACGGCGAGCGGGATGCCCGTGATGGCGGAGACTTCGCGCACGGCGGCGAGGCGCTTGAGGTGGGCCGCGAAATCGCCGTGGGAGAAATTGAGGCGGAAGAGTCTCGCGCCGGCCTCGACAAGTTTCGTCAGAACCTTGGGGTCTTCGGTGGCGGGGCCGAGCGTGGCGAGAATCTTCGTGAGCGATGCCTTGGATGGGGCCTGGAGCGCGGCGGCGAGGTCGGTGGGCATGGGGGAAGGGTACACGCCGGGACGGCGGCCTCACTTCACACGCGCGAGGTCCTCAATGACGCACCCAAGACCGTCGACGGTGCGCGCGAAACGGTCGTAATCGAGCGTGTCGGGCGTGTCCGTCGGTTTGTGGTAGTGCGGGTTGCGATAGGTTGCGGTGCAGGTGACCATCACCGCGTCGTAGCCAGCCTGCCAGAATGACCAGTGATCGGACCAGTCGACGCCGGGGATGAAACCCGGGGCGGCGGCGCCCTCAGAAGCAACGGTGGCGTGGGCTCGGAAGGCCGAGATGGCGCGGTGCATCAGGGTGCGCGACCCGAGATTGCCGACGAAGGCTACGAAGTTCCCCTCGTCCGGATAGAAAAGGTTGAGCGGCGGCGGGTAGGGCTGCGAACCGGGGGCGTCGCTGAAGTACCCGATCGATTCCAACACAACCGCGCCGCGGATGTCGTCGCCACGCACGCGGCACTGCCTGGCGTAGACAAGCGAACCCATCGTCTCTTTCTGGAAGTGCGGCGGCTCTTCGTTCACGAAGAACACGAATCTGAGCGTGCGGTCCTGCGGCGTGCCGACGAAGCGACGGGCGAGTTCGAGTGTGCCCGCCACCCCGCTGGCGTTGTCGTCGGCACCGGGCGTGAGGTAATAGCTGTCGTAGTGCGCACCGATCACGATGATCTCCTTCGGACGCGTCAGTCCCAGCACCGTGACTTCGAGGTTCGGCGTCGGTGTATCGCCCGCTTCGGACCCCGCTGGTGTCGGCACCCAGATCTGCTCGATGCGCTCGTACCCCATGGCGTTCAGTTCGTCCATGATCCACGCGACAGTGTCCCCGAGCTTCCGCGGTTGCATGAATGAACGAACGCCGACTCCTGATGCGAGTCGTTCGACATCCGCGCGGAGGCGATCGCGCAGGTTGGCTTGATCCGGCGTCAGCTGGGGTGCGGGCCCGTTGAAGCTCTTCCCGGGCGTACGGACAATCCACCACCACCCAAGCACGCCGCCAACCAGCATGAGCACACCGGCGACGCCCAGCCGCTTGAGCCCGGCCCGAGTCAGCAGTTGCATCCGCCACCGAGACTGATTTTCGGGACAATCACCTTGCTCGGACGGCGTGGGGGAGCGTTCGGACATTCAAGCATCTGTACGGACCCTCGGGCGACTGGTTCGACTCCACACGTCGCGACGCTACATTCTCACCATGCACCGCCTCACCACCGCCGCTGCCGTTGCCGGATGCCTTTCGCTCGCCGCGCCCTCCGCGCTCGCGTGGGACGCGCACGGGCACCGGCTTATCACGTACCTGGCACTCGACGCGCTGCCGCTGGCCGACAAACCGGCACGCGGCGCGGCCCCGGCGGGCGGGGAGGGCGCGGCGGCGGCTCCCGGGCTTTCGGTCCCGCTCTGGATGACCACCCCGGCGTTCCGCGACGCGTGCGCGTATCAGGCCGCCGAGCCCGACCGCATCCGCGCCCAGCCCACGCCGAGCCTTGTTCACGTCAACGGGCCGGACCACTACCTCGACGTGGACATGCTGGCCCGCTGGGGGATGACGCTCGAATCGATGCCGACGCTGCGGCACCGCTTCATCAAGGAGCTCAGCCTGGCGCGTCAGAAGTTCCCCGAGCGCTTCGCGGACTACGACGAGAAGAAGGACGCCGCGAACGAGCACGAGTGGCCCGGGCTCGCCGCGCAGGCGGTGATGGAGTCGTACGGCCACCTGCAGGCCTCGTTCCGCACGCTGAAGATCATCGAGATCGTCGGCGCCGAAGGACGCGATGCGCAGATTCAGGTGGCCCAGAGCAACGTGGCGTACCACATCGGACGGCTGTCGCACTTTGTCGGCGATCTCGCGCAGCCCTTGCACACGACCATCCACCATCACGGCTGGGTGAAAGACCCGATGCTGCCCGAGGGCACGCCGTGGAATCCGAACGATTACACCACCGACTACGGGTTCCACTCGTACATCGACGGGACAATCCTGAACCACCATCAACTGACGGTCGAATCGATGATGAAGGAAATCGGTGGGGCCCCGGTACCGCTGCACAAGATCAACGACATGGACCCGTGGGCCGACGTGCTGGAGCACATCCGGCGCTCGTTCCGCCAGGTTGAGCCGCTGTACCAGATGCAGAAAGACGACTCGCTCCGCGCGGCGGAGGGCAAGGTGTTCATCCAGGAACGCCTGCGCGACGGCGCGTCGATGCTCGGTGCCATGATCCTGGGCGCGTGGACCAGCAGCGACCCAACCAAGCGTGACATCGGCTTCTTCGAGAGCGGAACGCCGACGGCGGACAAGCCGAGCCTGCCGGCGATGAAGGAACGCGAGATCCCAGCCAGAACGGCGACGGAACAAGCGGAACGCGAAGCGGCACGAGCCGCCGCGCGTGAAGCCGCGAAACGCGACGCCGCGCCAACGCCGAAGCCAAAACCGTGAGCGATTGATGAATCGTGGCTGATAACGAGCGTTCGGCCCGGTCCGAATGCCCGAATTTTCCTTCGTAGACGG
>CAYZFW010000426.1:0-3121 GCA_964477615.1 uncultured Phycisphaeraceae bacterium
CCCAACCGCCCTCGCGCGACAGCCGGAGCGGGATCCGAGGGTACGTCCCCTCGGGCATCTCCATCGCCCGGTTCAGCCACCCTTCGAGGGCCCGAACCGCACGATCCGAGGGGGTCTCCCACGCGGCGTGCCTACGCCCGGGCGGGTTGGCGGGGGCCCAATCGCCGTCGTCCGGTGTCCCGGGATGTCCGATCGGGCTACTTTCCACGCCACACCCCTATTCAAGGGATAATTGTCCTAAGTGCTTGAGGGCCATGGCATTCGCCCCCTCTCAAACGTTCAACTGAAACAATTGTTTGACATGTCCCATGTTCGCCGCAACGGACGCCGAAAGAGATGGAATAATAGAGGTGTCGGAAATCGGTCGTCCTCGCACTAGCGAATCCGTCCACGCATCGTCGCCGGATTCGCCGAGACCGGATCGGGAGCCCAGGCATCCGATCACACCTTCCGCACACGCGGCCCGACGCCGGGGCAACCACCCCAATGCGTCCGGCCCATCAGGAGTTGACCCCATGAACCGCACGACCACGACCACCGCCACCGTTTCCAGCCGCACCAATGTCGCGTCGCGCGTGAAGGCGCGCATCGCCGCCGGCGCTCTGGTCGGCGTGGCCCTCACCTCGACCGGCTGCAACAACGCCGGCGAGGGCGCGCTCACCGGCGCGGGCCTGGGCGCGCTGGCGGGCCTGGGCATCGGCTCCCTCACCGGCTCGGCGGGCGGCGGCGCGGCCATCGGCGCCATCGCCGGCGGCCTGGGCGGCGCGGTGCTGGGCGATCAGAACGAACGCCGCGAGAAGAACCGCAGCAATGATTGGTGAGTGACGCCGAGGACGGCGTGCGGTGCGCTGTGCGCAATGCGCGGTGCGCCGGAGGCGGAGCGGTGATTCGGTGATTTGATGTGTGATTGGCCCGTGCCGAGGGGTGCGGGCTATTCTTCAGACTTGAAATGCGCTTATGGCCCGCAGCGCAAGTTACCGGTTACGAGTCGATCATTCACTCTCGGGATTCTCTTCGCCAGGCTTAGGCGCATCTAACGCCTTGATGTGCCCGCGCTGGACCTCCAATAGCACTGAATCAAACTCTTTGTAGAACTGCTCACGCCAAGGCGAGACGAATGGCTCTAGATGGCGGCAGATAGAACCTGCGGCGTCGCGCTGGGTTTCTTCCGAAATCCTACGGTGTGCGACGTAGAAAGCCCCCATGTGGATCGCGATAAGCAACCGGGGATCGTCGGGCCGAAACTCTCTGACCAGCGGCAACGCGCCTTGACAGTCTCCCGATTCGATCATAGCCGCGATCATCCAGAAAATCTTGAGCTCCTCCATCCGACGGGCTGAGTCGGTCAACTCACCTTGGCCAGCACCACCGATCGCTCGACGAATATCGTCAGCCAAATGTCGCACCAAGCCGCAAGCAACGGCATCGCGCCCCCGAACGTAATAGCTAACAAATGCCGCAATCGGCACTTTGGGGATATCGTCGAGCAGCATCTGCACAAACCCATCGCCACATCTTGCGATCTCGGTGAACACACGCCGGAGAAACTCGACCCGGACCTTGGTCTCCACAAGGTAGCAAGCCTGTACGCACAGCCCGGCCGTGATCGTCGCTTCGAACGAGGCCGCGGCGCTGAGCAGCGAACGAGACGACAAAAGCGAGTCCAATCTACCTGATTCGCCAGGCTTGCTCCCGAAGCGAAACACAAGCGGCATTCTCCACCACTCGTCTGATGCGAGAATCGACAAGTCGTCGCCGTCCGTGATCGCACAACCTGCAAAGTACTCTTGAAATAGTTGATGTCGAAACCCAATAGTCGACTCGTCATCGCGGCGAAAAAGCCCGGAACGCGAGAGTATCTCTTCAGTCAAAACTTCAATTTCTAGCGCAAGACCTCGCTTTGCCAACTCGTCGGCAATAATCGCCTTGCACCGGTCGAGTGAGATGAACGACACTCGCTCCTTATGCATCAGATAGCCGATGCGTTGCACCAAGAAGTTCTTGACCTGCGCATGGTACTGTTGCTTCATCCCCTTTCGCTCATCCCACCGACCGAGCATAAGTTCAGTGAACTTGGCAAAAATCTCTGTGATGTTTGGCGGAATATCCGATCTTGCGGCATCAGAACTCGCCGCAAAGACAGCGACCAACATGGGCGTCAGCGACACTCCATGAACGTCCTGCAGTCGACGCAGTGTCTCTTGACAAGACGAAACAGAAATGGCCTTCCCTTTAGTAGCGCAATCAATGATCTTTCTCGCCTGCTTCAGATCGATAGGTGAAACATCATATCGTTCAAAGTGCTTCGCCTGTTCTGACTGAAGCGTTGTGCGAGAGAGCCTTGAGGTCACCACAACTTTGCATGCGGGGTAGCATTTTGCAAACTCAATGCACTTATCGAGTACGCGGAGGCGATCCTGCTGCCGAGGCACCTCGTCTAGTGCATCGATCAGTAGCACCAGTGCTCCTGAATGAAGATCATCGATTCCGAAAGCTGGGGCGTCGCTGTTTGAGATACTCTGCGTCTCAGCCGCTGCCCGATCAACAATTGAAGCGGACTCGGGAGCAAGGTCATTGGCTCGAATCAGCACAGGCAACTGCGCTGTGCCAGCATTCTGCGATGCCCGCTCGCAGAGCAAAAAGGCGATGCGGCGCAGTGAGGTCGTTTTGCCGCTCCCGCCATCTCCCGAAATCAGAATAAGGCTGGATTTGCTACCGAGTACTGACTGTGCCGGCAACTGCTCTAGTTTGGGGATCTTTGTTGCTTCTCCCCGACGGCGCTTTACCTCATGAGTCAATCGTTGCAAGTAGACGTTGGCGTACGCTTCATCCGTGACGGGCGACGATTGCGAGCCGTCAGTGCCCATAGCGCTTGGAATCACGATGTCGATCGCGTCCAAAAGCGTGGTTCGCAACTTGCGAACGTACGGCATGCGGTTCGCATCAACGCCGAACCACAGTTCGTGATATGCATCATCAATCAATTGTATTACTGCGTCGACATCCCAGATTGTAACTGCCTGATCTCGCAACTGCTCCGCAATAAATCGGCGTGCCGGGTCATTTAGAGCCCCTAACAGTATGGCACATCGATTGCGGATGGTGAAGCGTGCAAGGAGGC
>CAYZFW010000427.1:0-3119 GCA_964477615.1 uncultured Phycisphaeraceae bacterium
GTACTCCTCATCGCTGGCCGCTGGGATGATCCGCCACACCAGTTCGCACGCCGATTCCAAGAGATGCCCCGTCGCGGCCCCCCCTTCGCGCACGATCACGCCCCCAGCAGGGTCCGGCATCGCGTCGTCGATCCCCGCCAGCCGCAGCACACCACTGCTGACGACGAGCGCATGATGGTCGAACGTCCGCACCACCACACAACGCCCGCCGCCGGCCTCCTCCAACTCCGCCGCCGTCGGCGCCCTCCGCTCCCGAAGCCCTTCGATCCGCAGGCCCGCCCCACGCACCCACCGCCCCGCGGGCAACTCCGCCGCCGCCCGCGCCAGCCGCTGCAGCGCGTCGTCCACGCTCACACAATCCGCCAGCGGCACAAGCCGCAGACTCTCGCCGTACTCGGCCAGGTGCACGTGGGCGTCACGCAGATTCCCTGGTTGATTCGCCGTGGTCATCGCAGCCCCCTAGCACGCCTTCAGCATCTCACCAACCATCCGCTCCACATCCGCCCCCGACGCCGCGCGCCCATCGAACGCCACCCGCACGACGCCGAACGAAGCGCGGACGTACAACCCCTCAGGGTCGCACCCCACGCACGTCGGGACCGGCACGGGCACACCCGCGAACCGCTGGCACAACCGCGCCAGCGCCGCCTTGTCCGCGTTCAGCCGCTTGCACACCGCGGCCTCTTCGCCCGCGAGCGGGTTCCCGCCCATCAGCGCCTCACCATCAAACACCCACGGCCCGTGTTTGGCCGATTCAATCCACCCCTGCGCCCACCGCACGTGCTCCGGCATCCCGTGGTACGCCTGCCAGCGGTCCGTCACCACCGATTCCTCGATCTCATCCGGTGTCACCATCAGTTGCAGCGCGTCGTCCGAATCCTCCGGCACCATGAGCGTGTGGTCCGAGGCGAGCAGCGCCGCTGCGGGCACGCTGAACACCAGGTGCCCCGACTCCGGGTCGGCGATGAACTTCACGGGGGTGTGCTGCTCACCAAAGAGCAGCACACCCTCACGCGACGACGCCAGCACACGCCGCGCGTGCCCCAGCGCCTCGTCCTCGCTCCCCTGCTCACGAACTGGATCAAATCCTGCGGCCATGCCTCCCACTGTATCACGCCCCAACCGCCACCCCGCTATCTCGGCGCACCTCTTGCCCGTAGAGCCGTGAAGGCCCAGCGCCGACGAGCGTGACATCATCGCGCCCCCACGCCGCGACCTCGAAGCCCACGCACCGCGAGCGGGCCAGCCGCACCGCTTTGTGCTGCACGATCCCGCCGTCGAGCGTGAGCGCCTCGTCCCAGTGCAGCTCGCGATACCGCCGCGCCACACCCACCGGTGCGGCGTTGGGGTCGCGGTCGTATACGCCGTCCACGTCCTTGATGAGCCGGCACCGCGCCGCAACCAGTTCCGCCGCGAGAAACAGCGCCGTCAGGTCCGACCCGCCCCGCCCCAGCAGCGCCAGGTTGGAGGCCGGATCCAGCGCCACAAACCCCGGCACCACCGCCACCTCGGCGTCGCGCAGCGCCGACCACACCGCCCCGTGGTCCACCGCCACCGGGTCGGCGTCCGCCCCGCCGCCGAGCGTCCGCAGCGACACCGCTCCAGGCCCAAGCACCCGCGCCGAGACACCCTCGCGCGCGAGCGCCAGCCCTAGCAGCGCCGCCGTGGTGAACTCGCCCGTGGCCAGCAGCATCGCCAGCGCCGCGGGGTCGGCGTCTGCGGCCTTCGGGCCCAGCACGCGCCGGGCATCGCCCAGCAGCCGGTCGGTCGTTCCTTCGAACGCCGAAACGACCGCGACCACTCTCCCTCCCTCGCCCGTCCAGCGGCGGATCTCCCGCACACCCAGCGCCAGGTCCGCCTCGCCGCGCAGCACCGAGCCGCCGAACTTCAACACAGTCAGATCGCTGCGCACGCCGCACCCCCCTTCGACTCGACCGTCGCCACGGCCTTCGTTCCCGTCGCGACCTCGATCGCCTGCGCCAGGTCCGCGATGATGTCCCGCGGGTCCTCCAGCCCAACGCTCAGCCGCACCAGCCCGTCGGTCAGCCCCACCCGCTCGCGCTGCTCCCGCGGCACGTCCGCGTGCGTCATGCTCGCCGGGTGGGTGATCAGCGTCTCCACCGATCCGGCATGCTCCACCAGCGCGCACAGCCGCACGCTGTTCAGCAGGTCAATCCCCGCCCGCGTGTCGCCGCCCTCAACGCCCGAGCCGTCGATCTCGAACGACACCACGTTCCCGTGTGCGCCGAGGTGCTGCCGCTCCGCTAGTTCGCGCTGCGGGAACCCGGCCAACCCGGGGTAATTCACCCGCTTCACATTCGGGTGCACCGCCAGCCACTCGGCCACCTGCGCCGCGTTGGAACTCTGCTGCTTCAGCCGCACGGGCAGCGTCTTGATCCCCTGCGTCGTCAGCCACGCATTGAACGGCGTCTGAATGCCCCCCGTTGCCTTGCGGATGAACCGCACCCGCTCCAGGATCGCCGCGTCCCGCGTGGTCACCGCGCCGCCCAGAGCCACCGAGTGCCCCTCGATCTGCTTCGTCGTCGCGTACACACACACGTCCGCCCCGAGATCAAGCGGTCGCTGCAGCACCGGCGTGAGGAACGTGTTGTCCACCACCAGCGTGACACCCCGCGCCTTCGTCACCTCCGCCACGGACCCGATGTCCGTCAGCCGCAGCGTCGGGTTGGCCGGGCTCTCGATGAACACCAGTTTCGTCCGCGCCGTGATCGCCTCGCTCACGGCGTCCACGTCCGCCGCATCGACAAACGTGCACGACACCCCCAGGTCCGAAAGAACCTGACGGAACAGCCGCACCGTCCCGCCGTAGATCGCCTCGCCCACCACCGCGTGGTCCCCCGCCCGCAGCAGCGCCAGAAACAGCGCCGTCTCCGCCCCAAGCCCCGTCGAGAACGTCACCGCCGGCAGCGCACCCTCCAGCGATCCCAGCACGTCCTCCAGGTGGTCGACCGTGGGGTTCCCCACCCGCGAATACGTCGGCCCGTCAATGTCCCCCACCCCGCGGTGCAGATACGTCGTCGACTGCACAATCCCCGGCACCAGCGGCCGCGGCGCCCCCGCCTCCCTTCCGACCTGCCCCCCGAGCTGCCCCCGCCCCC
>CAYZFW010000428.1:0-3115 GCA_964477615.1 uncultured Phycisphaeraceae bacterium
GGCGGGCACCCGGGGGTGCCCGTTGTTCGCGCGGCGCAGAGGAACCTCGCACGCAGGGACTTCGTACCGTCAGGTCACGATGGTGGGTGCCGATGATCATCTTGAGGCGATCCCCGATCTTGATGCAGGGTCGGATGCCGCCGCAGTCGGGGCACGCGGCATGCCCGGGAACGCACGTTCCGACGAGGCGCTGCGCTGGTTAAAGGAGCACGGCGACGCGGTATGGCGGTTTGCCATGATTCGGATGCGGTCGCGTGCGCTCGCCGAGGAGGTGGTGCAGGAAACCCTGCTCGCGGCGATGCGATCGGCGGCAGGCCCCGCGTCGGCACGGTCGGAGAGGTCGTGGCTGCTGGGGATCGCGTCGCACAAGATCGCGGACCACTACCGCGCTTCAGCACGGCAGCGCCGGCTGAGCCGTGGAGCGACGCCGGGGGAGCTTCCGAGAGAATCGGAGCCCGCCGCGGCACCGTTCACGGCGGACGGTCGGTGGGCCCAGGTGCCCCGGCCCTGGGAAGAACCCTCGGAATCGGCGAAAAGGCGCGAGCAGTTGTCCCGACTCCGTGGGTGCATGGACACGCTGCCGCCGTCGCTCGATCAGGCCCTGTGGCTCCGCGAGGTGCTCTCGCTGGACGCCGCGGAGGTATGCGAGATTCTTGGCCTCACCGCGCAAGCGCTGTGGACCCGCCTGCACCGGGCCCGCGCGGCGCTGCGGGAGTGCATGGAGCGGAAGTCGGCGGCGGAAACCCCGTCTGGGAAGGGGGCGCGGCGATGATCGGGTTCTGTCGCGATGCGGTGCGTGTGCTGAAGATGCGGTGTATCGAGCACACGGCCCTGATGAGCCGCGCCGCCGAGTCCCCTCTGACGCGGGGCGAGCGCGCGGGGCTGCGCCTGCACACGGCGTACTGCACCGGGTGCCGGCGCTTCGAGAAGCAGTTGAAGTTGATCCGGCAGCTTGCGGCGAGTTTGGGGCACGAGAGCGGCGCAGGCGAAGCCATGCCCGCCGATGCGCAGGCACGCGTGGCTCGGGCGCTCGCGGAGCCGGATCACTCACGTGATCTTCACTGATTTTCTTGCCGTTCGATGTCAGGTCGGCGGATGCCAAGCGACCCCACGTGTGGAGGAGGCCCGATCGCCATCGGCCTCCGACCGTCTGGGCTTCGATGGGCCGCGCGGCCCGGTTGCTTTGGACGATCGTCAAGACAGCGGGGCCGTGAGAGCTCCGCGGTGAGGAGTCCGCCATGTTGATGTCTGTGTTCTCCCGGGCAATCGCCCCGGGTGTGGTTGTCCTTCTGGCTTCGTCCGCTGCTTCCGCCGCGCCGGTGATGGTGCGCGTCACGGCGACCAACCTCTCGCCCACGAACAGCCTGACGTTCGCGCCGCTGCGCGTCGGCTTCGGGAACGGGACGTTCGATGCCTTCAACAACGGGATGGCCCCCACCGCCCCGATCATCTCGATTGCCGAGGGCGGATCGGGTGCAGACTGGTTCCCGGCGTTCGCCTCGAGCGAGCCCAACGCGACGCTCGGCACGGTCATCTCCAACCCCGCGGGCCCGCTGCTGCCGGGCGCGTCGGCTTCGAACACGTTCGTCGTCGATCCCAGCGTGAACCGGTTCTTCACGTTCGGGGCGATGGTGGTTCCGAGCAACGACTACTTCATCGGCAACGACTCGCCGACGCGGTACATGCTCTTTGATGCGAACGGCAACCTCAACATCAGCACCATCTCACAGTTCGGACGCGACATCTGGGACGCCGGCTCGGAGGTCGACGGCGCATTCGGCGCGGCGTTCCTGCCGGGATCGAACAACGACGACCGCATCCCGCAGAACGGCGTGGTGAACTTCGACTTCGAGGGCCTCGATGTATTCAACGGTCTGACGACCGCCGCTGGGTACGTGTTCCAGCGGCAGATCAGCGCCGACAGCGAGGTGTACCGGATCACGTTCGAGATCGTGCCTGCGCCGTCGGGCGTGGGGCTGGCAGGCCTCGTGGGGCTTGCCGGGATGCGTCGCAGGCGCTGAGCGGATCCACGACCAAGATTGTTCCCATTCCCCTGTTCCGCCGGGCGGTGCCCTTCCTCTGGCACCGCCCGGCGGTGTTTATTCCGTGGGGCTCCATGCGTACACTCACGCTCGGGCGACGAGCCCTTTTGCCGCCGTAGCTCAATTGGCAGAGCGCGTGATTTGTAATCTCGAGGTTGCGGGTTCAAGTCCCGCCGGCGGCTTTTCTGATCGTGCCGAGACCGCGGCGCTCGCGGCCCGGCGTGGGCCATTCGCAGAGCAACGACCACCGTGAACCCTGCCGACGAACCGCCCCCGCCACCGGCACCCACAGAAGTCGTGCCGATCCCATCGGCGAGCACGAAAGACAGCGTGGGGTACCGCATTGGGCCGTTTGTCTTTGTGCCGGAGTGGACAACTTCGGCCCGCGGGGGCGCGGACCCGTGGGCCCACCGCAAGGGCGAGCCGCGGATGCTCACGCTGGCGTGGACGGTGTACCTGCTGATCGCGTCGGGCGTGACGCTGTTCACCACGCGCGGGGCGGGACTGGTGCGCCCGATTCAGTATCAGGCTTCGGCACGCCGGCTTTTCATGCTGATGCTGTTCGGCGCGTGCGTGCTGTGGCCGCTGGTGCGCCTGAGCCAGGCGGCACCGGACCGGCGTCTGGCGAGCGAGCGGCGCATCGGGCTCTCGATCTTTCTTGATCTCATCGGCCTGTCGCTGCCCGCCGCGGCGGTGTTGCTACCGCTGCCGATCCTGACCGGGTGGAGTTGGCCGCTGATGCTGGCGGTGTGGTGCGTGGTTGTCGGATGGGCCATGGTGTGCCTCAACGTCGCCGCGTGGGGCGTGGGGACGAGCGAAGGAACGAACACGTCGGCGCTGCGCCGCGTCACGGCGACCGCTCTTGTGCTGGCGCTGGTGCTGGGCGTCGCGGCGGGCCATGCGTGGCTCACGGCGACGGGCACGGTGCCTTCATGGACCACGGGCGGCGCACCGACGCACCACAGCGGGTGGTGGTGGGCGCTGTCACCGATTGCTCACGTGCAGCGGCTGACGACGCCGCTGAGTGGCTTGAACGCCGCCCCGACGCCGGAGGACTGGCGCGCGGTGGTGGC
>CAYZFW010000429.1:0-3113 GCA_964477615.1 uncultured Phycisphaeraceae bacterium
TTCCAAGCGGACCTCTAAACAAGAAAATGCAGTCTTTTCCTTCTTCGGTCGGTCCGCATGTCTCTCGATAGTGCCGGAATCCGCGCCTTGCCATAAGGGGCCGAATCACCCTGTCTCGAAATTCGTCCTCCGTCAAGCTTGATAGAAACTTTCGCTTCTTGAAGTGCGAGACCTCGGATGGAACGAGTGATGCCACAGCTTTTCTCCGTGTCCGGTTAGGGAACTGAACCGAAGCAAGACTCTGAAAAGTCTAGCCTGCCGAAAGCTCAGCTGCAATTCGCCACCATCGTCTGCTCCCGATCCGGCCCCACCGACACAATCTCCACCGGCACACCCGTGTACCGCTCGATGAACTCGATGTAGCGTTTGCACGCCTGCGGCAGGTCGTCGCGGTGGCGGGCTTTGGTGATGTCTTCGAAGCCTTCGAGGGTTTCGTAGACCGGGGAGGCTTTGGCGAGGGTGTCGGCGTCGGGGGTGAAGCGGTCGGTCTTTTTGCCGTCGATCTCGTACGCCGTGCAGACCTGGAGTTTGGGGAGGCCGGCGGGGACGTCGAGGAGCATGAGGGCGAGGCGGGAGACGCCGTTGAGCATGACGGCGTATTTCAGAGCGACGAGATCAAGCCAACCGACGCGCCGTGGTCGGCCGGTGGTGGTGCCGTATTCGCGCCCGCGCTCGCGGATGTAGTGGCCTGTTTCATTGGGTTGCTCGGTGGGGAAGGGCCCGCCGCCGACGCGGGTGGAGTAGGCCTTGAAGACGCCGACGACGTCGGTGATGTGCTTGCCGGGGACGCCCGTGCCTGCGGGGATGCCGAGCACCGAGCAATTAGAGGAAGTGACGAAGGGGTAGGTGCCGTGATCCACGTCGAGGAGCGTCGCGTTGGCACCCTCGAAGAGGAGTGAGCGGCCGCTGCGTAACAGGTCGTGGAGTTCGTAGAGGGTGTCGGCGATGTGGGGTCGGAGGCGCTCGCCCGCGGCCAGGGCGTTGTGGCAGACGGTGTTCGGGTTGATGAGGGTGGTGTCGTAGCCGAGGGACTTGAGGGTGGGCTCTTTGAAGCGCCACGAAGTTTCGATCTTGGAGCGAAGCACGTCGGGGCGGAGGAGGTCGGCGACGCGGACGCTGGTGGAGCGTGCGGCCTTGTCGGAATAGGCGGGGCCGATGCCGCGCTTGGTGGTGCCGATGGCGCCGGCGGCGCGGCTCTCGCGCACCTCGTCCTCGGCCTTGTGCCAGGGCAGGACGACGTGGGCGCGGTCGGACAGACGCAGGCCTGAGGTGTCGACGTTCTTGGCCTTGAGGTTGTCGAGTTCTTTCAGGAGGGCGTCGGGATCAACGACGACGCCATTGCCGATGATGGCCTTCTTGCCCTCGTGGAAGATGCCCGACGGGATGAGGTGGAGGGCGTGCCGAACGCCATTAATGACGACGGAGTGCCCGGCGTTGGCCCCGCCGTTGTATCGAACGACGGCGTCAAAGGCGGGGGTGATGAGGTCGATGACCTTGCCCTTGCCCTCGTCGCCCCACTGGAGGCCGACCACGGCGGTGCATCGGGGCGTGGGAGATTGGGCGTGGGCGGGGGTGGACATGGAGAAAAACTCAAAGCTCAGATGGCAAAGCTCAGATTCGGAGCTGGAATCGGCGTGTTTTCGGACGGAGCGTCGGCGAAAGGCGGGCTGATGCTATGGGGGGATCGGTGATTGTGCTTGCGGGTTTTCGGGCCGGCGGGCGGAATGCCTTGGCGTGTTCAAGGGACGCACGGATCGGGACGATGAACGCGGGTGTCGCGCGGGGTTGCCCCGCGGTCCTGACCTGTCCCTCCAAGATGAGCGCGATGAACGATACGTTCCGCATCATGTGCCCGAACCTGAGGTGCCGCGCGGTGCTGGCGGTCCCCGAGGCCGCCCGCGGGCGGATGGTCCGCTGCAAGCAGTGCGGCTCGAACATCAAGATCCCGGAGAAGAAGGCCGGAGGGAGCTCGGCGGCTTCGGTTCCCGCCGAGGGCAAGGGCGAGGGCAAGAAGGCGGCGTGAGGGGGGAGCGTGGTGCGCTGTGCGCGATGCGCTTTGCGCCAGAGGGAGGGAGGGGAGTTTGGTTGGCCTGGTCGTTCGCCCGCTTCGCGGGCGATGTTGTTTTTGGGGGCGATGACCAGATGCTTGGTCGCTTCGCTCCCGGCGCATCTGGCAACCATCGCACACCCGCTTCGCGGGTGCGGGTGCGCTCAATGACGTGCCACGGACCTGTCATCAGGTCAGTGCGACAGCGTCTCGGCAGGGGATCGAGCACCGACCGGTGGACCGGTCAGTGGCACGATGGCTTGCCGTGCTTTGCATCGGTGGACCTTCACTCTGTTCCACGTTTGAAAACGCGCGTTGCGCATCGCACACGCCGCGCCGCGTTAACGCTTCAGCGCTTTTTCGCCTTGTTGTCGTCCTCGAAATCGAAATCGAAGTCGAACACGCTGGAATCGTCGGAGGTGAGTTTGCTCTTGATCGATGGGAGCGCCGCCTTGGCGAGCGTCTTGTCGGGGTCGTCGGTTTCGTGGGCGGCGAGGGCGGGGGCCCCGGCGGGGGGCGTTTCGGCGAGGGCGTCGGCGGCGGGCTTGGCGGCTTCGGGGGCCGGGGGCTTCAGGTTGGCGGGCTGGCCGTTGATCTGGACCCCGAGTTGGAACGGGCCGAGGGCAATGAAGTCGCCGGCTTCGAGGGTGCCGGCGTCGATCTTCTGCTGGTTCCGGAAGGTGCCGTTGCTGGACTTCAGATCGCGGACGCTGATCGACGACGTTTCGATCGTGAGCTCGCAATGCTGGCGCGACACCTGCGGGTGGGGGATGCGGAGCGTCGCCGTCTCGTGCCGCCCGATGACGTAGCGTCCCGGCTTGAGAGGGATGGCGCGGGACTTGCCGTTGGGTGCGAAAACGAGCAGCGTGACATTCATGCAGGTTCGCTCGGCGTGGCGCACGCCCGGGTAAGCCGCCCGGCGGGGCCGACGAAGGCCGCCCCGAGCGGACTACCGTTCGTCCGCGTGTCTACGAAGCCTATCCAAATCACGCTTGCGGGGCAACGCCCTTCCGAAGGGCGAGCGGAGGGGGCTGCGGGCATCGTCGGTGTGGCTGGGAGCCCGACC
>CAYZFW010000430.1:0-1491 GCA_964477615.1 uncultured Phycisphaeraceae bacterium
GCACGGCGTCATCGACGATGTAGTTGCCCGCGTTGCTCCACGCGCCCAGCCAGTTGAGGCCGGCGGGGCCCTGCGGACCCGTCGCGCCAGCGGGGCCGGTATTGCCAATCGGACCCTGCGGCCCCTGGATGCCCTGCGGGCCCTGAGCGCCGGGCGCGCCGTCCAGACCGTTGGCACCAGCAGGGCCAGCGGGACCAGCCACGCCCTGCAGACCTTGCGGACCCTGCGGACCCGCAGGACCGGCGGGGCCAGTCGGACCGGCAGGCCCGGCGGGACCCGTCGGACCGGTGCCCGACAGCAGCGTCGGCGGCGTGGGGCCGGTGGGAATCGTCGCCACATAGGGCGGGGTGAACGACAGGCCGCCGTACCAGAACGCGCCGCCGCCGTCGGAGGTGAACGCGTCGCCGGCGAAGGCGATGGCGGGGCTGCCGACCAAGCAGTCCTGCAGGATGTGGGTGCCGGTGGATGTATCCAGCACCGCCGAGTTCGCGCCGGGGCGGAGCTGGCTGTAGCGGGCCTGGAACGACGAGGCGTCGGCGGCGATCACGCGGCCGAAGACGTCGGCGTCACGCAGCCAGGCACGCGAGCCGTTGGCGAGGTTCATCGAGACGCTGTTGTTGCTGGCGGGGTTGAACGTGCCGGCGCGGCCCTGGATGGTGCCGCTGATCATGTTCACCGGGTAGCCGGTCGCCGCGCCCTGGGTGCGGAAGACCACGTCGTCATGGATGAGGCCGGGCGTTGCGCCCGACATGAGGGCGTTGATCTGCACCGCGTCGTCGCCGGTGGTGGAGGCGGTGAAGCCGCCGCCGGTGACGTACACCTGCGAGCCTGCAACGGTGCTGCTGATCGTGAGCGCATCGCCCGAGTTGGCGAGGAACTCGATCCCGATAATGGTGACCGGGCCGCCCTGCTCCGCGTACGTCGCGTTGCCGGTGAACTGCGTGGTGAAGTGCTTGCCGGGGGTCGCGGCGACGACGTGGATGCCGGCCTTGAGGTCAACGTCTTCGGTGTAGAAGCCGGGGCGGACGAGGATCGTCGTCTGGTTGCCCGCGCCGTGACCATCGGCCACGGCCTGCAGGATCGCAGCGTTCAGGCTGGTGTGCGTCGCGCCATCAAGCAGCGTGGTGGCCACGATGTACTTGGCGGCGGGCAGGCCGGCGGGGCCTTGTGGGCCGGCGGGGCCCTGTGCACCAGCGGGACCCTGCGCGCCGGGAGCGCCGTCGGCACCATTGGCACCGGCGGGACCAGCCGGGCCGGTCATCCCCATCAGGCCCTGCGGACCGGCGGGGCCTGTCGCGCCGTCGTTGCCCGCCGGACCCTGCGGACCCGCGGGGCCGGCAGGGCCTTGCGGCCCGGCAGGACCAGCAGGACCGGCCGGGCCGCTGCCGGGCAGCAGCACGGAGGTGCCGGGCATCGACTGTGAAGGCAGCGACCACGTCAGCTGCGAGTAGAACACGGTGCCGGTGCCGGTATCGGTGACGAGCGTGCCGG
>CAYZFW010000430.1:1591-3111 GCA_964477615.1 uncultured Phycisphaeraceae bacterium
ACGGCTTGGTTGATGGCGGCCTGGATGCTGGTGTGCGTCGCGCCGTCGCCGAGCGTCGGGGCCACGACATACCGCGCGGCGGAGTTGCCGTTGGCACCCGCGGGGCCGGCAGGACCCTGCGGACCAGCAGGACCGGCGAGACCCTGCGGGCCTTGCGCCCCTGCAGGCCCGGCGGGACCCTGCGGACCAACCGCGCCGTCATTCCCGGCGGGGCCTTGCGGACCGGCGGGACCGGCCAAACCCTGCGCGCCCTGAGGCCCGGCAGGACCGGCGGGGCCCTGTGGACCAGCGGGGCCAGCAGGACCAGTCGGTCCAGTCCCCGGAAGCAGGGTCGCCAGCGCGGGCATCGTCTGCGAGCCCGGCAGGAACGTCAGCTGACCGTAGTAGAAGTTGCCGTCGGACGACGCGATGTCGCCGAGGATGCTCGACTGCAGGTACGAGTCGGTCACCTGCACGATGCCCGCGGTGGTTTCCTGAACCGCGAGCAGGTTCGCGGCGCGGATCTGGCTGTTGGCGATGTCGATGACCGACTGGGCCGGGGTGGCCACGGTGCCGCTGACAACGACGGGGCCGAAGATGTCGGAACTCTTCACCCACGCGCGCCCGTAGCCGTTGGGGCCGTCGGAAACCTGGATGGCGGTAGCGGTGGGCTGGCCGCCGTTGATGGTGCCGCCGGTGCCCTGGAGCGTGCCCGAGACGACATTCGCGGCGACGCCGGGGACGCCCGAGGGCTTGCGGAAGTTGACGTTGTCGAAGATGACGCCGGACGAGCCGCCGGTGACGGTGGAGATGTCCACGGCGTTGTCGGTGGCGGGGCCGTTGGCCTCGACGTTGCAGTCGTAGATGTAGATCTGCGTGGGGTTGACCGTGCCGCCGACGCTGAGCGCGTCGCCGGCGGTGGAGGCGATGTCGATGCCACGCATCGAGGCGATGCCGCCGGTGGTGTGGGTCACCGTGCCGTTGATGCGTGTGGCGAACGCGCGCCCGGGCTGGGCCGCGGCGAGGTGGATGCCGCCGAGCAGGGCGACGTTCTCGTTGTAGTTGCCGGCGCGAACGAGGATGTTGACGTTGATGTTGGGGTTGCCGGCGCGGTCAAGGTCGGCCTGGTTGATCGCCGCCTGCACGCTGGTGTGCGTGCCGAAGCCGGTGATATCAACGATGTACCGCGCGGCGTCGATGCCGTCGGTGCCGTTCAAGCCGGGAGCGCCCTGCGGGCCGGCGGGGCCTTGCGGGCCCGTTGCTCCGGGCGCGCCGTCGAGACCGTTCGCACCAGCAGGACCGGCCGGGCCTTGCGGACCCTGCGGACCCGTCGCACCGTCGTTGCCGGCAGGCCCCTGTGGGCCAGCTGGACCCTGAGGACCGGTCGCGCCGGGCGCCCCGTCGTTGCCGTTCGCACCCGCTGGGCCCTGCGGCCCTTGGGGACCTTGCGGACCCGTGGCACCGTCGTTGCCAGCGGGCCCTTGTGGGCCAGCAGGCCCCTGAGGTCCGGTCGCGCCAGGCGCGCCGTCAATGCCGTTCGC
>CAYZFW010000431.1:0-3104 GCA_964477615.1 uncultured Phycisphaeraceae bacterium
CCGACCATCAACCCTGAATCCAACCTGCGAGGGCTCGACTACCGCGCCGAGGCCGCCCGTCTCGGGCCCCCCGTCGTCCCCATCATCGATGTGCACTCGCACATCCACGGCCACCGCGCCCCGGCGGTCTACAAACGCGCCCGCGAGGCCTTCGGCGTCACAATGACCTACACGATGTCGAACCTCGACTTCGTCGATTCACTCCGCACCACACTCGGCGAATCGATCAGGTTCATCGCCATGCCGCGGTTCTCAGCGCCGGATCGGGTCCACGCCTTCACGCAGGGGTTCCTCGATGATCTCAAGACCTGGCACGCCCACGGCGCCAGGATGTGCAAGTGGTGGACCGCCCCGCGCGGGATCGAACTCGGTTCCGCCGCGGGCGACCCCGACATGATGACGTTCCGCAGCCCGTGGCGACGCAAACAGATGGACCTCGCCGCGGAACTGGGCATGATGTTCATGGCTCACATCGCCGACCCCGACACCTGGTTCACGACAAAGTACAAGGACGCGAAGGTGTACGGCACCAAGGCCTCGCACTACGAGCCCGTCGAGAGGCTGCTCGACGAGTACCGCGTGCCGTGGATCCTCGCCCACATGGGCGGCTGGCCCGAAGACCTGCGATTCCTCTCGGGGCTGCTCGATCGGCACGCCAATCTCTACCTCGACGCCTCGGCGACCAAGTGGATCGTCCGCGAGATCAGCCGTCACCCCCGCGCCGAGGTTCTGGCCTTCTTCACGCGCTACAAGACGCGGCTGCTGTTCGGCTCCGACATCGTGACCCTCGACGATCACCTGGGCACCGACAAATCCAGCACGCTCGCCGGCGGCGAGAAGGGCAGACAGGCATCGAGCGAGGACGAGGCGTTCGACCTCTACGCCGGGCGGTACCTCGCGCTCCGTACGCTGTGGGAGACCACCTACGACGGCCCCTGCTTCTTCGCCGACGGCGATCTGAACATGGTCGACCCGCAGCGGTACGACAAGACGGCGGCGGCACAACTCGTCGGGCAGGCGCTGCCCGCCGACATCCTCCGCGCGTTCTATTCGGACACCGCGGCCAGGGTGGTGGGGGGGTGGTGGGACACCCACCGATGAACGGCCGCCCGGTGCAAGTATGATCGCGCCGCATGCGCCTGGGCACCAAGATCACGCTGCTGACGCTCGCGCTCGTGGTGACACTCACCGCGGCGGTGGTCTTCGTGGTCCGCGAACGCGTGCGGGCCCAGGAACTCGCCCGCGTGCCGGCGGAGATTCACCGCGCGGTGGCGGCGTATTTCGCTCGGGTCGATGCGGCTGCCGAGAACACGCTGCGCGCCGCAAGGCTGTTGTTCGGAGAGCAATCCACCCGCGCAGATCTCAGCAACCTCAACAGCCCCGAGGCGATGACCCCAGATGAGAGGCAGAAACTCGAACTGCGGTTCTGCAATGACTTGTTCGGCACTGTCATGCAGCGGGAACTCGAGATCACGCTACTGGATGGGAGCCGGATTGCACCGGCGTTTCATGTGCTGTTCAACGAAGCCGGCGAGATGCAGATCGTCGCGGCCCCGCGCGATCCCGAACTCACAAGACTCATCCGTGAAGCCCGGATCGACTGGAACCCCGGCGAGATCACCGAGGCCACCGACCACAAGCCGGTGGTGAGGTATGTCCAGATCAACACATGGATGTTTGTGGCGCTCGGCGTCCCTGTCTCAACCGTCGCCGACGAGAGCGAGCCGCCGACCAACGCCTATTTCGTTGGCTACGCGCTCGATGTTCGCTGGGCCAAGGGGTTTGTTCCCGGAACCGATGGCGGGGGCACGCCCCTGGGTGTCTGGTTTTCGGGGTCTTCCGGCGCCAATGTGTCTGGCGGCTCGCCCGGACACGACGAGAAGTATGCGGACATTGCCGCTTCGATGAGGAGAGAGAGCGCTGCCGACGGCGTGCCGCGTGCCATTCGTGTTGAACCCCCTTATTCGCAAGAGGTCGTGCTCGCAGAGGTGGCAGCGTACCCGCTGCTGGGTGCCGAGGAACCGACGTTGACCCTCGCGGTCACCGCTTCTCTGGACCGGGCGCTCGCGCCGATGCAGCGGCTTCTCGCCACAATCACGCTCACCGGAGTTGTGGCGGTAATCGTGGCCTTCGTCGCCTGCCGCCTCATCGCCTCGCGCATCGCCCGCCCCGTGCGGGCCCTGGTCAAGAGCGCCGACGACATCGGCGCGGGCAAGTTCGATGTTCACCTCGACACCCGCCGAAAGGACGAGATCGGCGATCTCGCCCGCAGTTTCGAGCACATGGCCCAGGGGCTGGCCCAGCGCGACTTCATCAAGGACACCTTCGGCAAGTTCGTCGATCCCTCGGTCGTCGCCGGGCTGATCGCCGACCCGCAGCGCCTCCGCCCCGGCGGTGAAGAGCGCGTGCAAACCGTCCTCATGTCCGACATCGAGGGCTTCACCGCTCTGAGCGAGAAACTCAGGCCCGAGCAGGTGGTGGAACTGCTGAACGCCTTTCTCGGGGCCGCGGCCGACATCATCGCCGCGGAGCGCGGCGTGGTCGATAAGTTCATCGGCGACGCCGTGGTGGCCTTCTGGGGCCCCCCGCTGACAGAGGACCACGCGCCGCGAGCAGGCCGTGCGGCCCTGCGGATGATCGAGGCGGCGCGGGCGCTGAGCCCTCGGTGCGAAGAGCTGGGCATCCCGCCGCTGCGCGTCCGGATCGGGATCGCCACCGGCGAGGTGCTGGTGGGGAACATCGGCTCGGCGAGCAAGTTCAACTACACCGTCATGGGCGACACCGTGAACCTCGCCGCGCGGCTCGAAGGCCTCAACAAGGTGTACCGCTCGTCGGTGTTGTGCGAGGCAAACGCCGCGGCGGCGATGGGAACAGAGCTCACACTCCGCGAGATCGACCTCGTCCGCGTCGTGGGGCGTGCTGCACCAACGCGCGTGTTTGAGGTCGCGGGCGTGGGCGAAGACCAGCACACCCGCGAGCATGCGCAGCACTTCGAGCAGGCCCGGAGCCGGATGCTCGCGGGCGATTTCGCCGGCGCACGTGCCGCGTTCGAAGAACTCGCGCGCCGTGAACGCGAATCCGGCCCCGCGCAGGCGCTGGGAGCT
>CAYZFW010000432.1:0-3078 GCA_964477615.1 uncultured Phycisphaeraceae bacterium
CGATGGGGTCTTCCATCGTGACGATGTGGCGCTCGAAGTTGGTGTTGATGTAGTCCAGCATCGTCGCCAACGAGGTGGTCTTGCCCGACCCCGTCGGCCCCGTCACCAGGAACAGCCCGCGGGGACGCCGGATCAGGTCCTGGCACATCTGCGGCAGGCCGATCTGGTCGAACGTCAAAAGCCGGCTGGGAATCAGGCGGCAAACGATGGCCAGGTCGCCGCGCTGGCGGAAGACCGACACGCGGAAACGAGCCTCGGTGCCGTAGGCAAAGCCGAAGTCGGTGGTGCCGACCTCCTGCAGTTCCTGCTGATTCCGCTCGGGGGTGATGGCCTTCATCAGGGTCACCATGTCGTCGGATTCGAGGACTTTGGTGTCGAGGTTCTTCAGCCCGCCGTGGAGGCGCAGGGTGGGCTTCCGCCCGACAGTGAGGTGAAGGTCCGAAGCCTTGAGCTTGATGACCGTGTCGAGGAGACGGTCGATTTGCATGGTTGACATGGGGGTAGTTCCGGAGCGAATGAAGCGGAATGCAGGGCTGTGGGTACGGATTCGGGGAAAAACCAGATGATCGGGCGTGCCCACGGACCATTCGAAGCTCGGGATTCTACGGCGAAAGACGGCCTTGCGGTTTCACCGCACAGGCGTGGATGCCGCAGACGACAGCCTCCCTCTTGCCAATGGTCAATTGCCTAATCTGACCCTCGCCCATGCTCCGCGATGAGCCGTGTGAACACATTGGCCAGCCCGTCCGAGACGCTTTTCCACGCCGTCGAGGGTTCTTTCCACTTGCTCACGGGTTTTCCGCCCAAAGGCAGCGCCTGGAGTTTGCCCAGCGGCGTGCCGGTCCACCGGCATTCTTCGAGGATGACCGGGACCATGACGATCTTTCCCGCTTCGTGCATGGCCCACGCCTCGGGAAGTTCCTGTTTGTTGATGTAGTCCGACGCCAGCGCGGGCGTGCTGGCGAGGAAGAGAAACACGTCCGACTCTGCGAGTTCGTGCTTGATGGTCTGATCCCACTCGTCCCCGGGGGTGATCATGTAGTCGTTCCACTGGCCCTCGAGTATCCCCTCGTTCTGCAGGACTTTGAGCGCACTCTCGAGCTGCTTGCGTCGCCGCACGTCCGCGCGGGCGTAGCAGATGAACACCCGAGGCTTCCACCTCCGCGAATCCCGCGCCGCGGGCGACGTAAAGGTGTTGTTCACCTGGGCCGGGTCCACCGAGATCGTCCCGGCCGCGCCGGCCTGAATCCCCGTCTGCCTGCCCTTCCGCTCGTCCTCCTCCAAAGCCGCGACCGACACCCACGCCCCGTCCACTTTCGTCAACTCCTCCGGGTTCAGCCCGGGGATTTCGGCGTGGATCGAGCGGAACTCCGACCGGCACAGACCCGCCAGCCGGCGGCGCGCGTGCTCCGGCCCCGTCACCGTGACCATAACCTCATTGGGCGGCTCGGTGCGCATCAGCGCACGCGCCCCCTCGCGCGTCAGGATCGCCCCGCTGGCCCACTGCAAACGCTCCCCGTCCGCCATCTCAATAAACTCGTGCAGACGCACGATCGCCTTCGGCACCAGCCCCTCGGGCAACGCCGGGTAGGTGTACTTCAGCCGTGTTGCGTCCGCGATCCCTGCAAACTCCGCCGCTGCGTCCGGCTGTTCGTCGGGGAGCGCCTGCGGCACCAGCCACACCGGCGGATTCAACCGTGCCGCGTACGCGATCTCGAATCGCTCCATCAGCCGCACCAAGTACGACCGCATCGCTTTGTCCTGCACACCCTTCAGCGCGGCGTCCACGTCGTCCTGCGAGAGCGTGCCGAGGTTCTTCTCGGCCCGGCGCATCATGCGGTACACATTGTCCGTCAGCCACTCGGGCTTCAGAACCGTCGCCTCGCGGAGCCTTGGATCATTGCGATAGTTCAGCGCGGCGCCGAGGTTATGCAGGATCTCCGCCAACGAGTCCTGCTCGCCGTGGTCATTGACGCGGTGCTCGCCGCAGAGTTTGCGGTACTCGCTGTAGTTCATGTGGGGGCGGCTGCGCTTGCCCGAAGCCAGCGCCCGGCGCACGTCGTCCCACGTGGCCTTGAACGGCTCGCGGACCCACCGCAGGTTGTCCACTTCCTTCCGCAGCGCTTCGCGCAGTTCATCAATACCACGCGCCCGCTTCCCGCCCTTGCCCGGCTTGCAATCGATCTCGACGAACCCCCGAATGAACGGGTATTTCTCGCGGATCGCCCCGCGGTCCAGCTTCGGACGGCACCCCGCCACGTCCCACTTGTTCAGCGCCACCAGCACCGGCGGACCTGCCCCCGTCTCGTCTGTCCCAAAGGCCTTGATCAGCCGCAACCAGTACTCGGCGTCCTCTCGCTCGCTGTTCTCACGACCCGTCAGCACCAGCACGTACACCGTCCGCACGCTGAAAAAGAACTGGTGCAGCGCGTGCGTCACCACCTGCCCGGCGAAATCCCACACGTGCGCCGTCACCTCCCCCTTCTCGCACCCCTCCATTTTCCACTTGGCAATGCTGATGCCGCGCGTGCTTGACTCCTCTTTGCGGAACGGCAACCCGCGGAGGGCACGGACAAGGCTGGTCTTCCCGGCCCCGCCGCGCCCGACGACGATCATTTTGAGCTCGTTCAGCGGGTGTGCTTCGCCGAGGACTCGGGCAAAGTAGTAGTCGAGGATGGAGCGGGCGGAGGGAAAGGGTACTTCCGCGTGGATCGTGCGTGGATCGGGGCCGAGCACGTTGGGAGGGAGTTTGAGCGCGGGGTTGTCATGCAGATAGAGTCGGCGGAGCAAGCGCAGCTTTCGCAATTGGGGCGGGAGATCAGTCAATTGGTTGCCGCAGAGCGCGAGCTCGAAGAGGGATGTCAGCGAGCCAAGTTCTGCGGGGATTGACGTGAGATTGTTGTTGTGGAGATGGAGCTCTTGGAGTGCGGTGAGCGCGCCGATTTCTTGGGGGATCGTTGCGAGCTGGTTTTCCCCAATAGTCAACCGTTGAAGCGTGGACAAAGATGCGATTTCAGGTGGAATCGCCGTCAGTTGGTTCCCGCCCACGTGCAGATTCGAGAGCGACGTCAGCGCGCC
>CAYZFW010000433.1:0-3070 GCA_964477615.1 uncultured Phycisphaeraceae bacterium
CGGACATCGGCGTACGCTCGGCGCTCACGGGCCACCTGCTGTTCAGCACGCTGCATACGAACGACGCGGCGAGCGCCGTCGGGCGACTTCTGGATATGGACGTCGAACCGTTCCTGCTGGCGAGCGTGCTGGAGGGCGTGATCGCGCAGCGGCTGGGGCGGCGGCTGTGCCCCTTCTGCCGGGCCAAGACGCCGCTGACGGAAGCGGCGCGTCACCGGCTGGCGGCGGCGGAGCACGCGCTGTTCCCCGCGGGCGAGGCGTATGTGGGCGCGGGGTGCGACAAGTGCGACAACGCCGGGACGCGTGGGCGGGTGGGCTACTACGAGGTGCTGGAAGTGAACCCGGCCATGCGCGGGGCCATCACGCAGCGGCTGAGCGCCCAGGAACTGCTGCGCCTCACTGGCCCCACGCACTGCACGATGCGCCGTGACGGGCTGATCAAGGCCTCGATGGGCGAGACGACGGTGGACGAGGTGATGCGGGCGACGCAGGACATCGAGGAGGTGCGCTAGCCGTGCCGGTATACCGCTACCAGATCGCGGGGGCGGGCGGAACGGCGGCGGCCGGGGGCGGCGGTGTGCGCGTGATCGAGGCGGCGGACCGGGCAACGGCGCTGCGGACGCTGATCCAGCGCGGCGAGACGCCGGCGAAACTCGAAGAGATGGGCGACGCCGCCGGTGGCGGCACGCTCGACGCGGCGGGGGCCAACTCGGCCCGCCAGGCCGCGGCGTCGATGACACGCGCCGAGATGGCGACGTTCATCCGCGAACTCGGGACGGCGGTGAACGCCGGGCTGCCGCTGGTGGCGGCGTTGAAGACCATCGCGCGGCAGCGCAAGGGTGTTCGCCAGAAGGCGATGATGGAGACCATCATCGAGCGCGTCGAAGCGGGCGACCCGCTGAGCGACGCCTTCGAGGGCGTGGGCAAGCCGTTCACCGATCTGGTGATCAGCCTCGTGCGGGCGGGTGAGGCTGCGGGGAGACTGGGCGAGACGCTGCGCCACGCTTCGGACCTGCTGGACCGCGATCACAAGCTGCGCTCGCAGGTGATGGGGGCGCTGCTGTACCCGGCGATCATCGGGTCATTGATCGTGGTGGCGATCATCGTGGTGGTTACGTTTGTGGTGCCCAAGGTGCTGGGGGCGGTGGCGGGTGTCGGGGGGGTGACGCTGCCGTGGCCAACTCAGGTGGTGCAGGGGCTGGCGCTGTTTGTGGGCGAGTGGTGGTGGCTGATCCTGCTCGCGGCGGCGGCGGGGATGTGGACGTTCTCTCGGGCGATGGCCAACGCGGAGTTCCGGCTGGCGTTCGACACGGTGCTGCTGCGGCTGCCGCTGGTTGGCGTGATGCTGCGGGACGTCGCGGTGGCGCGGTTCACGCGGACGCTGGGGACGCTGATCGGATCGGGCCTGCCCGTGCTGAGCAGCCTGCGGATTACGCGGGCGGTGCTGGGGAACAAGGCGATGGAGGGGGCGATGGAGAACGTCGCCGAGGCGGTGGCGGGCGGGAGCACGATCGCCGAGCCGCTGGAGAAGACGGGGTTCTTCCCGAGCCTGCTGACGCAGATCGTGGGGCTTGGGGAGCGGACGGGGAAACTCGACGAGATGCTGAATCAGGCGGCGGACGCCTTTGAGGACAAGACCGAGCAGACGGTGAAGATGGTGACGACGGTGCTGCCGCCATTGCTGATCGTGGTGATGGCGATGGCGGTTGGGTTCATCGTGCTGGCGATTCTGCTGCCGTTGCTGGAGCTGCAGGAGGCGGCGAGCCGGGCGATGTAGGGGGCGGGATTCACCGCGGAGGCGCGGAGCACGCGGAGCGGAAAGAAGGGGTCAACGCGGAGGCCGCGGAGTTTGCGGAGGAATGCAGGAGTGTGAGAGAGGTAGAGAGAGCGAGTTGCGTTGGGATCGGTTGACCGGGCGGATGATTGGATGTTCCGAGTTCCTACTGGAGTGGTGCGATGAGCGAGTTTTCCTTGAGCGTTCGGCGGGATCGGGGTTCGGCGGTGGGCGTGCGGTCGGCCCGCGGCTTCACGCTGATCGAGGCGATCGTGGTGGTGGTGATCATCGGCGTGCTGGCGGCGGTGATCGGGCCGCGGCTGCTGTCGCGGGTGGGGCAGAGCAAGCGGGCTGTGGCGGAGGCGAACGCGGCGTCTCTGGCGACGGCCACCAAGCTGTTCATCGCCGACCACTCAACGCCGCCCGACGGCGCGACCATCGACATCCTGTGGGAGCGGCCCTCGAACGTGGACGAGGCGAAGTGGCAGCCGTACGTGGACTCGGCGGACAAACTGAAGGACCCTTGGGGCAACAAGTTCGCGCTGGTGATCCCCGGCCAGAAGAACTTCGATTTCGACATCGTGAGTTACGGCGCCGACGGCAAGCCGGGCGGCGAGGGGGACAACGCGGACGTCGTGAAGCCGTGAGGGTTTGTCACCGCGGAGGCGCGGCGTTCGCGGAGCGGGGCGTGAGTGGTCGAGTGGTCGCGTGCTGTTCAGGTCGGATGATTGTTCGAGCCACGGTATCGTCGGCTGTGCAGATGATTCGCTTGCGACGGAGAACCGTGTTTCACACGCTTGATTGGCATGATTCGCACCTCGAATGAGCGTTTTCCTTTTCCAATCCTCCGCCCCGCGTGCTCCGAGCCTCCGCGGTGAATCCACTTCCCGATCAAGGCGGGCGTTCACGCTGGTGGAGCTCATCGTTGTGATTGTGCTGCTGAGTGTGGTTGCGGGGCTGACCGCGCCGCGGCTGTTTTCGTCGTCTTCGCGACGGGCCGAATCGAACATGCGAGAGATCGCCGACGTGCTGGGGATCGCGGCGCGGCGGGACGCCTCCGGGGCGGGGTCCGCCGGGGAGGCGCAGCGGCTGGCGTTTGATTCTGAGAAGCGGACGCTCGCGCTGCAGGTGCGGCGGACGCGACAGAACGGGCGCGGCGAACTCGAGCAGGCCGGGGTGTGGCGGAACGACCCGCTGGCGCCGGTGGTGAACCTCGACCATGTGCGTATCTCGCGCGCGGTGATCGACGGGGTCGCCGCGGATGACCGGGCGTGGACGCTCGACTTTGTCTCGGGC
>CAYZFW010000434.1:0-3059 GCA_964477615.1 uncultured Phycisphaeraceae bacterium
CCCGACGAGCAAGAAGGAAGTCTTCTCCACCGCGAGCGACAACCAGAACAGCGTGACCATCCACGTGCTGCAGGGCGAGCGCGAGTTCGCCGCCGACAACCGCACGCTGGGACGGTTTGACCTGTCCGGCATCGCCCCGGCGCCGCGCGGCATGCCCCAGATCGAGGTCGAGTTCGCCCTCGACGCCAACGGCATCCTGAATGTCTCGGCGACCGACAAGGCCACCGGCAAGAGCCAGAAGATCGAGATCAAGAACTCCGGCGGCCTCGACAAAGCCGAGATCGAGAAGATGAAGCGCGAGGCCGAGGCCAACGCGGCGTCCGACAAGGCTCGGCGCGAGCTCATCGACGCCCGCAACAAGGCCGAGTCGTACGTCCACCAGACCCGCAAGGCCCTCGAAGAGCACGGCGCCAAGGTGACCCCCGAGGCCCGCGGCAAGATCGAGTCCGCCATCTCCAGCGTCGAAGAGAAGATCAAGGGCGACGACAAGACCGCCCTCGAGCGTGCCCTGAAGGAGCTCGAGAACGCCTCGATGGAACTGGGCAAGGCCGTCTATGAAGCCAGTAAGTCCCAGGCCGCCGGCGGGGCGGCACCCTCCGGCCCGGCGACCGGGGCCGCGGGCGGCGATAAGAAGGACGATGTCGTCGATGCGGAGTTCAAGGTGAAGGAGTAATCGATCATCCAACCCGGTCCAGGTGCCACGGCTTCGCTTCCGAGCGAAGCCGTGTCTTTTTCGAGATGCCCTCTCGCGGAGCACGGCTTGTCGTGGACGCCAAGCCGTGGCACGGAAAAGGGGTAGCTGGGGGTCTAGGGGGCCTGCGTTCGGAATCGGCGTGGCCCCATCCCCAACAACCTCCCGCGCCGATGCCGGTACACCGCTTGCCCAGCGTCTTGTGGGCTGGCGGTGCCGTGCGCGCCGAGGGCTACCATGACCCCAACATCCTTCAGGAGATTCCTCGTGCTCAGCGGCAAACGGATGGCGATCTTGGCTCTGGCGGTCTTGGCGGGCGTGGGCGTGGCGCGGCTGACGGGGGCGCAGGCCGGCGGCACGGCGGTCGAGGGCGAAGGGGGCAAGGTCAATCTCTATGAGTGGGCCAACCCGGTCACCGACATCCTCGTCGGCCTCGACCAGCACTTCTTCCGCACGCCCGACCTGAAGAAGATGCGCGAGGGCGCGGTCCGCGGCATGATCGAGGCGCTGGACGATCCCTACACCGAGTTCATCCCCAACGAAGCGGAGAAGGACTTCGACAAGCAGGTCCGCGGCGAGTACGTGGGCATCGGGGCGGAAGTCGACACCGAGAACGGCTGGCTGAAGATCGCCTCCCCGCTGGACGATTCCCCCGCGTGGAAGGCCGGCATCGAGGCCGATGACCTCGTCGTCGCCGTCGACGGCAAGACGACCTTCAACCAGACGGTCGAGCAGGTGATCGACCGCCTGATGGGCGAGCCCGGCAGCGTGGTGCGCTTGACGGTGGAGCGCGTGGGCGACAAGGCCTCCGCGCCCGCCGGCGCTCTGGAGCCGACGGCACCGGAAGACTCGCCCGAATCCCCCGGCGTGAAGGCGGGCCGGTTCCGGTTTGATCTCAAGATCATCCGCCAGCGGATCGTGACGTCCACGGTGAAGGGGCTGCACCGGGTGGGCGAGACGCAGGAGTGGGACTTCATGGCCGACCCGGAAGAGCGGATCGGCTACATCCGCGTCACGCAGTTCACCGCCGGGACGATCCCGGAACTCAAGGCGGCGTGTGAGAAGCTGGTGTCGCAGGGGATGCGTGGCTTGGTGCTCGATCTGCGGTACAACGGCGGCGGGTCGCTGAACGCCGCGATCGAGATGGCCGACCTGTTCCTGAAGGAAGGCGTGATCGTGTCGACGAAGGGGCGGCGGGCCCGCGAGGAGCGTGCCGTGGCCCGCGCCGAGGGGACGCTCCCGGACTTCCCCATGCTCGTCATGCTGAATGAGAGCAGCGCGTCGGCGAGCGAAGTGGTGTCGGGCGCGCTGGTGGACAACAACCGCGCGGTGGCGCTGGGCACCCGGAGCTTTGGCAAGGGCATCGTGCAGACGGTGTACCGCATGCCATCGGGTGAGGGTCAGTTGAAAGTCACGGAGGCGTACTACTACCTGCCCTCGGGCCGGTGCCTGCACCGCACGCCGGAATCGACGGAGTGGGGCGTTGATCCCTCGCCGGGCTTCTACGTGCCGATGACGCTGGACGAACAGCGCGAGATGGTGCGGGTGCGCCGCACGGAGGAAGTGATCCGCGCCAAGGGCAAGGCCACACCAGCGGCCGAGGAGCAGCGCTGGGGTGACCCGGTGTGGATCCTTGACCACCTGAAGGACAAGCAGCTTTCGGCGGCGGTGAAGGCGATCAAACTCCGCCTCGCGGGCGACGCCTGGGTGCCCACCGGCACCGAAACCCCGGCGGGCACGCTGGAGATGGCCGAACTCAAGCGCGAGCAGCGCCGCTACGAATTGCTCGAACGCGAACTCGACCGTGTGTCTCGGCGCATCGACGCCCTCGCCACCGCGGCGGCCGACGGCGGCAAAACCAACGAGTTTGACCCCATCCCGGGCAGCCCCGATCTCACCGGCGGCAAGCTGTTGGTGTATGACAAGGACGGCAAGGTCATCGCGACGCTCGACATCACAGGGCCCAACCTCGACCGCTGGCTGATCGATGCCCCCGTGAAGCCCGTGGCGACGCCGTGAGGTGAGAGGGTGGCCCGATGGTCGCCCTTGTTCGTCCTTCGGATCAACGTGCCACGGCTTGGCGTCTTCGACAAGCCGTGCGGGTCTGTCGTTGCGAGCTTTCGGAGCACGGGTTGTCGCGGACGCCAACCCGTGGCACCCGCCCCGGGCCTGCCCCCCTCGTCAGGTAGATTGCGATGGCTCACGTGATGCCCGCAGCGCCCGCATCGAGCGCCGTCTCCCGGTCTGGATGATCACGAGCACCGTGACCACCACCGCGACCACCAGGCACCAGAAGAACAGGTAGCCGTGGGGCCACTTGTACTCGGGCTGGTTCTCGAAGTTCATGCCGTAGACGCCGACGAGGAAC
>CAYZFW010000435.1:0-3056 GCA_964477615.1 uncultured Phycisphaeraceae bacterium
CGGCACAGAAACGCCGGGATCTGCAGCACGTCGACGACCTCCGCGGCGGGCGCGGCCTGCTCGGGCGAATGGATGTCGGTGGTGACGGGAACGCCGAGCGCAGCGCGCACGCGTGCAAGAGTGGCGAGCCCGCTCTCGACGCCGGGCCCGCGGGCCGAGGTGATGCTGGTGCGGTTGGCTTTGTCGAAACTCGCCTTGAAGATGTACGGGAGCGCGAGGCGGGCGCACGCGTCGCGCACAGTCTCGCCGATGGTCATGGCGAGGTCGTACGACTCGAGGGTGCACGGGCCAGCGATGACGGCGAGCGGCTGTGCAGGTCCGATATCAAAGCGAGGCGTTGAACCGGCTTGGATTGCGCAGAATCGGGGCATCGCGGAAGCGTACACGCCCCGCGCGAGCGCAGGAACTGCCAGAGAATGGGCGAGTGATCACGATTCGGGAACTCGGCTCGGGCGCGTGCGGATGGTTGACCGATGAAGCACAGGTCACGCTCGGAGACGCCCGTGGGCAAGACGGGCCTCAACGATCACAGCGTGTTTTGAGTCCGTTCGAGTCAGCGCCGGTTCGGCGCATCCCCGCTTCTGCCGCGGGGTTGTGCCGGGCCGGGGCAGTGGGGAGTACGTCCCATGGCGAAGATGCCGCGAGAGCCCGAAGCGTTCGCCGAGAAGGTGCTGGCGCTATTGCAGCGCCTCAAGCCCGAGCTCGACGTGAAACTCACCGGGCCGCAGGAGCTCGTGGTCAACGGGCGAAGGCTCGACCTCGAGAACCTCCACCGGCTCGTCAACGCCGACAAGGACCGCGGCGTCGAGATCGTCGAACAGTACCTCGATCACCTGTTCGACGAAGAGACGCTCGGCGTGTCCAGCATGCCGTGGGAACTCGCCAAGACGCGCATCATGCCGCGCATCCAGCCCGACTCGATCTTCAAGCACCTCAGCGCCGAGATGGTCGCGCATATCCCGTGGGTCAACGGCACCAGCGTGGTGTTCGTCATCGATATGCCGCACATGACGGTGAGCGTGACCACGGAGCAGATGATCCGCTGGGGCATGACCGTCGAAGAACTGGAAGAGGTGGCCCGGGCCAACCTCGAACGCTACACGCCTGAGCTCGAATTCCGCACCATGGAAACCGACGAGGGCGGGCGGGCGATGGTGCTGGCGCTCCAGGACGGCTACGACGCGTCGCGCCTGCTGCTCAATCACCTCTTCGAGGCGCTGGCCCCGAAACTCGGTGGCGATTTCCTCGTCGCCACGCCCTCGCGCGACATGTTCCTGGCCATGAGCCCCAACCCCATCGGCTTCGTGCAGAAGGTGCAGGGGCGCGTCAACCACGACTACCTCCGCCTGCCGTACCCGATCACCAACCGCTTCTTCTACGTGACACGCGACGGTGTGGCGGGGACCGAAGGCCTGGCGGCGTAATGTCGCGCCCTGACGAGAGCGGCTGACACTTTAGAGTCCCTATCAGAATGATTCCGGACCCGTGGCACGGGCGTCTCGCCTGTGCGAAGAATGAAGTGATTCGACACAGGCGGGACGCCTGTGCCACCATTCTGATTGGGACTCTTGGGCGGGTCAGACGATGGTCCAGCAGACGGAGCTGCTGCTCCTGATGCGGCGAAAGGACCGTCCCCAGATCGTGCCAGCGGCACAGATTCCTGCTGGTTCACCCGCATCTTCTCCGGATGAACGGTCGTGAGAAGCCGGAGAGCTCTAGGTGAGCGCGGCCGTCAGCCAGTGCTTCCGACTGCGTGCGCGAACCCTGAGACAGCGGCGATCAAGTGACATCGCTCCTCGCATTGCCCCACCACCGGATCACGCCCGAGAGCTTGAGTCGATCAAGCAGCGGCGGCTCAACCCCGGGACCGCAGAACACGCGGTCACGGTGGAAGTTGTCATACGAGCCAAACTGGATCTCGCCGCGGCGTTCGATCTCGATATGGATGATGTCGTCCATACAACGTCGATCGGGCAGGACAACCTCCAGAATCGGCTTTAGGGATTCGGACTCCAACGGGAGGACGACAAAGTCGAGTTCGCGGCGAAGCGTCTTGTGACGCAGAAGCGTGGTCTCTTCGTACGAAGGCCTGAGAGCGTCCGCGAAGGCGCAGCGTGAGAGGGTGCCCTCAAACGAAATGTGAGCGTCCCCGGCAAGGGCTCGCATCATCGCTCGCAGGAGGCCCGGCTTGTCCCTTGGGTCAATCCAGTACCCGGTGCTCATCCAGGCCCTCCATCGCGATCCGTGCGCCTCGGCAAGACACGACATGGTAACCAGAGTCCCTCTGGCCGAGCGTCGGGCTCAACCGAGGCGCTTGAGTTCGGAACACCTCGTCCTATTCGGATTGATGGCCGCGCTCGGCGAACCACCCTCGCTTCCGGCGTATGAACTCCTCGCAGTGTGTGGTCTTTGATAGGGCTCGAAGCAGGATTCTAAGAACTCTCGTTGCGCCGCGCTCGGGGACTTGGCGTGATCTGTGATGTCCGCAAGCGGACGGCGTGCCAACTGCGATCGTGGCATGTGGCCGACGCACCTGTCGCCCCGCGAGCCGAGTCAAACCCCTTCCCGGAGAATTCCCAATGCCTGCCCACGTCCAGTCCTCATCGCGTCGCGTCGTTTGTGGCCTGCTCGCGGCGGCCGCGTTGGCGGTGGGCCTTCTGAGTGCCGGCCCGGCCGTTGGTGCGCCCGTGCCCGGTGCGTTCAGTTATCAGGGCGTGCTGAACCTCTCCGGCTCGGCGTTCACTGGGAATGCCGACGTCCGCTTCGAGTTGTTCGATGACGGCGTGGCGGGGGCGCAGGTTGGTCCCACGCTGCAACTCTCGAACCTCGCCGTCGCAGGTGGGCTGGTCACTGCTGATCTTGACTTCGGGTCGGGCGCATTCGCCGGGGAAGCGCGCTGGCTGCGAATCTCGGTGCGGACCCCGCCGTGGAACGGTCTCGGTGTTGAGCCGCCCTTCACGGAACTGACGCCGAGGCAGGCGGTGAACCCTGCTCCGTACGCGCTCTATGCGCTTTCGGGCAACCCCGGACCGGCGGGGCCGCAGGGTCCGACCGGT
>CAYZFW010000436.1:0-3053 GCA_964477615.1 uncultured Phycisphaeraceae bacterium
TCGGTAACCGATCGCCGGGCACACGGCTTGTCTCGGAAGCCAAGCCGTGGCACGATGTCATGCTCCGATGACAGAACCGATCCCCCATCGAAAGCGGCTGCACCGTCGGGAGGTGTATCTTCAACCACGATTCATCACGTTTTCGTGTCAGCAGCGGCTCCCTCTGTTTCGCAACGGAACTCTCGCGGCGCTGTTTGTTGAATCGCTTCAACGAGCTCGCGAACGGCACGGATTCCTTCTCATTGCGTGGGTCGTCATGCCGGAGCATGTTCATTTGCTGATTGTTCCACGACCCGGAGAGTTGCCCGAGGCACGTACGTCATGCTCGGGAATTCTCTCCGGAATCAAGCGACCAGTGTCGGAGGCGGCGCTGCGCCGATGGGTGACGATCGGTTGGACTGGCCTGGAGCGATTGAAAGACTCCGCCGGTCGGGCGCGGTTCTGGCAGACGGGCGGCGGATTTGACCGCAACATCCGGAACGCGTCCGAGTTCGCTGAGACCGTGCGGTACATTCACATGAACCCGGTGGAGCGTGGGATATCGAGTACACCGGAGTCGTACCCATGGTCTTCGGCGCTCGCGCATCAATCGGGTCAAGACAAGCCGATCCCGATTGATCGCCAGCGGTACGGGGAGCCGTGGAGATGGTGGGAGACATCGCTCCCGCCACGAAGAGATCGCCGAACTGGCAAGAGCGGGTCATGAATCAGCGCGTGCCAAAAGTGCCACGGTTTGGCGTCTTCGACAAGCCGTGCTTTCGGTAACCGATCGCCGGGCACACGGCTTGTCTCGGAAGCCAAGCCGTGGCACGAATCGCCGCCGGTCCTTGACTGATCACCTCACCACGGGATCGTCTTGCCCTCGTGGCTGATGAACCTGCCGCCGTCGGCTTTGGTGAGTTTGTCGATCACGCCGAGGAGCGAGCGGATGGAGTCGCGCGGATCGAGCGGGGCGTCCTTGCCGCCCATGTCCGTCTTGTTCCACCCGGGGCAGAAGGCGACACAGGTGTAGCCCGCGGGGCTGAGTTCGTTGTGCATCGCCACGCTGAGCATGTTCAGTGCGGCCTTGCTGGCGCGGTACGACCATGAGAAGCCGTGGGTGCTGCTTGCGATGCTGCCGAGCGTGCTGCTGATGTTCGCGATGACTTTCCGCGAGCCCGCGTCGAGGTTCGGGCGCAGGGCGCGGGCCACCAGCGCGGGGCCGAAGACGTTGGCCGCGAAGACGCGCTGGAACTCGGGCATTTTGAGTTCCGCCAGCGAAGGGTCGTCGCCGAAGACCCCGGCGTTGTTGATCAGCACGTCGATGGGCTGGCCCTTCAGGGCCGCGGCCAGCGACGCGATGCTCGATTCCGACGAGACGTCGAGGGCCAGCACGTCCGGGGTGAGGGCGCGGAGGTCGGCGGCGTCTTTGGGGCTGCGCGCGGTGGCGAACACCCGCTCGCCGCGGGCGCGGAGCTGGCGGACGAACTCAAGCCCGAGGCCGCGGTTGGCCCCGGTGACGAGGGTGGTGGTGGGCATATGGAGATGCTACCTGCGGCGGCGCGGGAGCAATGCCGGTGGGGCAGGCTTCCAGCCTGCCTTTCTTCAATCAATGTGATGGCAGGCTGGAAGCCTGCCCCACCGGAATGGGATCAATCGACCTTGGGCTTCTGCCCCGGCGTGTACTTGTTGGGGTCGGAGCCGATCGCTCCCTCGGGCTTGGACTCGAAAACAGAGGTGCCGTACTTCAGGAAGATCAGCACCGCCGCGAGAAGGACCACCACCGCGATGATTGCCTTGACCGTGTTGCCTTTGTTCATGATTCGCTGCTCCTGACAGGGGGGATGGGAAAGGGTAGCGGCGGGGTGCTCGGGGGGCAAGGAAGCGCGCGAGAGGGTCGGAAAGCGAGCCCCGAGCGTGAGCGAGAGGGTCCTTTATGTTTGCAACGCTCACGAACCCGGACCCGCTCGCTCACGCTCGGGGCTCGCTTTTCGGCAGAAGGTTCGGAATGAAAACCGCCCGCTCCATGATCGGAACGGGCGGCGCGGGATCGAGTTGGATCACGCTCACGCGCTGGGCGTCGGCGTGGGGCAGTGATTAGAGGTCACGGCCCTTGAGACCGCCGGTGGTCAGCATGTAGTGCGTGACGTAGAGCGACGACTGGCCCACAGCGGTGAAGTACACGCGGAACATCGGGCCGGCGTTTTCGATATTGCCGTCGCGGAAGGGCAGGCCCTCGCGGAAGGCGACGGTGGCGCGGGCCGAACCGTCGGCGAGAGCCACCGGGCACACCGCGTCCTGCTCGAACCAGGCGTCACGGTTGGGGTTGTGCCAGGCGTTCCACATGTAGAAGAGCACCTTCTGGCTGGGATAATCGACGACGGCCTGGGGGTTGCGCTTGACGTACTTGTTGAAGTTCTCGCCGCCCGCGCCGGTGCCGAAGGGAAGTGCGGTCACGTTGCCCAGTCCGCTGATGAGAGGGACGCCCTGCGCCTTGTAGGAGTAAATGCGGTAGTCGGTCAACGCAGCAATCACGTAACGGTACGAGCCGTTCGTGGCGGGGATGTTGCTGATCCGCGTCGCGCTGGCCGGAGCAGCAAGAGGAGGCAGAGTGAACCAGCCGTTGTTGGCACCGCCGGACTGGGCAGAGGTGGAAATCAAACGCTTGAAACGGGGCCAAGTGCTGCGCGACGAAGTGTCAGACGGCGACGTGAAGATGTTATCGAACACGTCCGAACCCTGGGTGTCGAGCATGTATTCGGACAGGTAGACCCAGTACATGTTCCAAGCCTGGGCGCGGCCCTCGGCGAGGTATTCGCTGCCGTTCAGCACCGTGCCAGTGTCAGCGACGGACGAGGCGGTGATGGGGCCGACGCCGCCGAAGGTCACACCGTTGACGGGGAGATCACGGTTACCGAAGGCGTAGGGGATGGGGCCGGCGGCTGCGTTGATGCCTTTGAAGTTGTTCTTGGGGACGTGGGGGAGCGAGTCGTTGTTCGCCGCGGCGAAGTTCGAGACGCCCTGGCCGTGCTGCTTCATGTTGGCGGTGCACAGCGAGATGCGGGCCTGGCGGC
>CAYZFW010000437.1:0-3044 GCA_964477615.1 uncultured Phycisphaeraceae bacterium
TGGACTTCTCTTCGATCAGGCTGGTGAGGAGATACTGCCCCGCGGTGAAGACGCTGATCCAGAGCAGCATCATGAACCCCATCGGGACGAAGATCGCGGCCATCTTGTTCGTGTCGCGCTCGCCGCCCTTGGTGACAGCGACGGACTTGGCCTCGGGGTCGGCCATCAGTTCGCGGACGCGCTTGGCGTCAAAGTTCGCACCCTCGAGGCGGGCGTCGATGATGGCACGACGGGCCTCGCGCTCGATATCACCCTGCACCTCGGCGTCGAGTTTCGGGGCCACGAACGACTGGTACGGCGCGTACCTGCCGTCGGCGGCTCCCTTGACCGCCTCGGCGGGGACGACGATGAGCGCGAGGCGCTTGTCGGCGTTGTCGAGGTCCTTCTCGCGTCCGACGCTCGCGAGGATCGCCTCCTTCTCCTTCTCCACGTCGCTGGTGGGGGCCAGCGGCTCGAGCCGGATGTCCGATTCGACCGTCATCATCTGGATGGCGGCCTCCTGCTGCTTCTGCATCTGGGCGGGGTCGAGGCCCGCGACGGGCATCTTCACATCGCCCATGGCCTGCTTGCGCCGTTCGATCTTGGCTTTCTGGCGCTCGCGCTGCGCGTCGGGCTCAAAGGCTTTGGCGAGCTTCGGAGCCACCACGCCCGAGTGATCGATCACGGCGATGGTCCCCGTGACCTTCGGCGACTTCTGGTTCATCAGCATCGTCATCAGCGGGAAGACCGCCAGCATGATGACCGGCGGCAGCAGGATGCCCAGGATGAACCCCTTGGTCGCCACAGTGGCGATGTACTCTCGGATGGCGACGACGAGGGTTCTGTTCATGGTGGTCGGGGGGGAGAGGAGCGGAGGGAAGTGCAGTGGTAGCGGATCGGTGGACCGGGGTCGGGCGTCGGTGAGTGTTCAGGGCGAATCGGCGCGGTGCCCACCGGCGATCGGCGGGCCACTTTTCAAGACTCAACCAGTTCGCGCTCGGCGTCGGCGGCCATGCCCTCGGGGGTGGCGTCGGCGCCGACCAGCGAGATGAAGATGTCGTCCAGGCTGGGGCGCTTCAGTTCCACGCGGCGGAGGCGGAAGCGGGCCGAGAGTTCCGACATGACGCGTGACGGATCGGCGTCGTCGGTCAGCCGTACCTCGGTGCCGCGCGGCAGCGCGGTGGATTCGAGCACGCCGGGCACCCCCGCGATCACGCCGGGGTCGAGCGCCGAGCCGTCCATGGATTCGATCACGATGCTCCGCGGGTCGTGGGTTCGCCACACGTCCTCGATCGTCTGATCGAGCACCTTGTTGCCCTTGTTGATCATGAACAGGTGGTCGCACAGCTGCTCGGCCTCGAACATCGCGTGGGTCGAGAAGATGACGGTGCGACCCGCCTGGTTCTGCTCGTCGATGAGGCCGCGGAGCAGGCGACGGTTGACGGGGTCGAGGCCGCTGAAGGGCTCGTCGAGGATGATCAGTTCGGGCTCGTGGATCACCGAGGCGATGAACTGCACCTTCTGCTGCATGCCCTTGGAGAGTTCCTCGCACTTCTTCTTGTAGACCTCGCCCAGGGCCATGCGTTCGAGCCACTTCCGGACCGTTCCATCGAGCCCGCCCCCCGGCATCCCTTTGAGTTTCCCCATGTAATTGAGAAACTCGCCGACCTTCATCTTCTTGTAGACGCCGCGCTCTTCGGGGAGGTAGCCGATGCGGTCCTTGCTCTCGATGGCGGAGCTCTTCCCCAGGACGGAGATCGTGCCCTTGTCGGGGTAGAAGATGGACATGATCATCCGGATGGTCGTGGTCTTCCCGGCCCCGTTGGGTCCGAGAAACCCGCACAGCGACCCGGTGCGGATGGCCAGATCCACGTTGTTCACGGCGACCTTGTCGCGAAAGCGCTTGGTGATGCCCCGGATTTCGACGGCGTATTGGGTCAAAGATCGCTCCTGCCGCGCGATGACGGCGATGTGGGCCTGCCTGGCGATCCCCCGTTGCGTTGTCCCGATCAAATCCCGTCCACGGGTAAACTCCCGAGGTTCGTGTGGGATTCGCCGCAATCCTACCGATTTTGCTTGGGGTAGTTTCAATCCCCGGTCATTCATCCGTGTATCCGGATAAACGGATATAGTTGGGAGGCGAATGGCGAGGTGGCGAATAGCGAGTGGGCCGAGCCAAGCTCTCGCCGACTGCCAGCTCTATCCCTCCATTCGCCATTTCGCCATTCGCCATTTCGCCACTTCGCCTCTTTCTCCCACCATGCCAAGCCGCTTCCTCAATGCCCTGTCCAACCGCGTGCTCGTCTGCGACGGCGCGATGGGGACGATGATCCACAAGTGCGACTGCGACCTGCACCGCGACTATCTCGGGAAAGAGAACTGCACCGAGATTCTGGTGCAGACCCGCCCGGATGTGATCGGGGGCATCCACGAGGAGTACCTGCGCGCCGGTGCCGACATCGTCGAGACCGACTCGTTCGGCGCCAGCAAACTGGTCTTTGCCGAGTTTGATCTCGTCGAACAGACGTACGAACTGAACAAGCGGGCGGCGGAGGTCGCGCGTGCGGCGTGCGACAAGCACTCGACCTCGGACAAGCCGCGTTTTGTCGCGGGGTCGATCGGGCCGGGGACGAAGTTGCTGACGCTGGGGCACACGACGTGGGACGTCATGCTCGACTCGTACGCCGAGCAGGCGCGGGGCTTGATCGACGGCGGGGCCGACGTGCTGCTGACCGAGACCTCGCAGGACATCCTGCAGGTGAAGTGCGCTGTGAACGCGTGCCTCAAGGCTCTCGAAGAGCGGGGCAAGACCACCGACGACATCCCGATCATGTGCTCGGTGACGATCGAGACGACCGGCACGATGCTGCTGGGGACGGAGATCGCCGCGGCGGCCGAGGCGCTGCGCACGTACCCGATCCTCTCGCTGGGTCTGAACTGCGCGACGGGCCCGCAGGAGATGATGGAGCACGTCGCGTGGCTGGGGAAGAACTGGGGCGGGACCATCGGTGGGCGCCGTGGCAAGCCGCTGGGCAAGCGCGTCAGCGTGATGCCCAACGCCGGGC
>CAYZFW010000438.1:0-3043 GCA_964477615.1 uncultured Phycisphaeraceae bacterium
CTGGAAACGATCCTCGAAACACTCTCGGATTGGGGCGGTCGCACCAAGGACCTCGACGTCCTGACGGAGTATGTGCGGAACGCCCTGCGCCGCTCCATCTGCATGCTCCACGCCGCGCCGATGGACGGGCTCGCCGGTGGCTCAGGCGGCCGCAACGCCAGCAGCGGGCGCCGGATGCGGCTTGTGTGCGTGACGCTCGACCCCGCACTCGAAGACTACGTCAACGGCTTCATCGACCGCTCGCCCGCTGGCACGACACTCAGCATTCCTGCGGCGGCGGCTGGCTCGGTTGCACGGCGTGTGATCGAGGCGCTGAAGCCCGCCATCCAGTCCGGAAACACGCCGGTCGTCATCGCTTCGCCGCAGGTGCGCGCCCAGATCAGGCAGATTGTCGAACCGCACCTGCCCGGCGTGGTGGTGATGGGGTACAACGAGATTGTGCCGGAAGTTGAGGTCGAGAGCCTCGGGCTTGTCACTCTGGCGCAGGAAGCAGTCGCGGCGTAAACGCAGAAGATTAGACGGGTAGGCACAGTTCTATGCGGGGAACTCGGGCTTCTCGCCGCTGAGCACACGCCACACGTCGCGCACGACCCATGACATGTTCCGGTGCGCGGTCGCGGTGGCGGCGCCGATGTGCGGAGCGAGGTGGGCGTTGGGCACGCTCAGCAGCGGGTGGTCGGGGCCGAAGGGTTCGGGCTCGTGGACGTCGAGCAGCGCCTGGGCCTCGGGGCGCTCCCACAGGAACGCCGCGAGGGCGATCGAGTCCACCACGAGGCCGCGGCTTGCGTTGATGAGAAGGACGTCACGCTTGCACAGGTCGAGCCGCTCGGCGTTGACAAACTTCCTGTTTGACGGGCGGCCGTCGGGGTGCAGCGTCAGGACGTCGGCCTCTCGGAACAGTGTCTCCACGGGGACAGGCGTCGCGCCGTGGCGATCGTGCTCGGGGATGTCGAGCAGATCGTTGTAGAGCACGCGCATGTTGAAGGCGCTCGCGATGCGTGCGACGCTCTTTCCCACGCGCCCGAGGCCGAGGATGCTGATGGTGAGGTCGGACAGTTGCCGCGTGGCGGTGAGTTCGTGACGGGCCTTCTTCCACTCGCCCATGCTCAGCGGCCGCTCAAGAAAGACGCGGGGGCGCAGGGCATCAAGGATGAAGGCGAAGACGAGTTCGGTGACGGCGCGGGTGTTGGCGTCCGGGGTGCTGACGACCGTGACGCCGCGTGACTTGCAGGCGGCGAGATCGACATTGTCGAGCCCGACGCCGGCTCGGCCCACAACCTTGAGGCGGGGTGCCGCGTCGAGCAGAGGCGTGTCCACTTTGGTGTAGGTTCGGATCACCAGCCCGTCGGCCCGCGACAGCAGATTCGGGAAGCGGGCGGTGTCTTCACTGGGGCAGGCGATCAGTTCGCAGCGCTCCCCCAGCCACGCGGCGCACTGGGCGTCGAGCTCCTCGGTCTGAACAACCAAAGGGCGGGCGGTCATTCGTCGTCGCCGGTGTCGGCGGGTTCGAGGATCGCGCTCATCGCGCCCTTGCACGAGGCGATGCGGAAGTCGCGCCCCTGGGCGTGCAGTTGCTCAAGCTTCAGTTCGGCGAGCTCTTTATGAAACGTGCCGCACACCGCGCGGCCCTCGGCGTCCACGCGCTGGGCGATCTGGAACGCCCGCTCAAGCGGATGCGAAAACACCTTCTGCATGGCCTCGATGACGTAGTCGTACGAGTGATCCTCGTCGTCCAGAAGCACGACGTTCCACAGGCGGGGCTGCTTGATCTTGGGCTCGCGGCGCGGGAGCGGCAAGGTCGCGGCGGCGGGGCCGCCGGTGGTCTGCTCGGGCGTGGGCGCGTGGTGGGCGGGATCGCTCATGGTCAGAAAGTGTAGACGCACTTCGTGCCGGGTCGAGCCCTCCCGCAGCAATGATCCGAGGGGCGTTCCGAAACGGTTGTCAAGGGCCGATTGGACGGAATGGGCGGAAGGCCCGGATAGGTCATCCGGGGTGGATTCTGAGCAGGCGAATAGGGGACGCTGCTCGGTGCCCCTTTGGTTCAGCGATGAAACGGTGGAAATCATGTGAGTCGGGCCGTTGAGCCTTGAAACCGGCGGCGTCACGGGTACGTTCCCCGTCGTGCGTCGACGGCTGAGGGGGCGTCGGAAGCGCGCGACCGGATCGACACTTCGGTGCCCGTCCGAGACGAGGAGCATCCGTGCTTGCGGTGTGTTCACCTGCACGGCGGAGCACGCTGCCGCGGCGAGCGAGCCGCGACAAGCGGAGGTTGGTTCTGGATCGGAGAACGGATCGTTACGGTGATCGGAGGGTCGCGTGAACAAGAGCGGACTGGTGCAACAGGTTGCGGACGAACTGCGGATCAGCCGCACCGAGGCGAGCAAAGCGGTGGAGGCGGTGATGCGCTGCATCGCCGAGGGCGTGAACCGTGAAGAGAAGGTCGCCCTCTCGGGCTTCGGCACGTTCCGCAAGAAGCACCGCAAGGAGCGCACCGCCATGAACCCGCTCACGCAGCGCGAGATGAAGATCAAGGCGAGCAAGACCGTGGGATTCTCGGCGAGCAAGTCGCTGCGGGAGAAGCTCTGAGTTGTACGGCGCGGGCCAGCACGAAGGTGCGCCCATGCGTAAGCCCCCGTCACCCGCTGGTGTTGAGTTCGCGCCTCGGGAAGCACCTCTTCCCGTGAGAGGTCAAAGCAAGAGCAGCAGCTCCTGCACCGTCGTGTGCCGTGTCGGGTGAGCGATGCTCGGAGCGATCTCGCTGAGCGGCTGCAACACAAACCGGCGTTCGTCCATCCGAGGATGCGGCACTGTCAGCCCGGCGGCATCGATGACCGCGCCGCCGTAGAGCAAAAGATCAAGATCGATGAATCGGGCACCCCACCGGACCTCTCGTACACGCTCTCGCCCGAGGCCTCGTTCCACCGCCAGAAGCCCGGCGATCAGCTCGGCGGGGTTCAGAGAGGTGACTACTTCCACCGCGGCGTTCAGATACGGCCCCTGGGCTGGCCCAGCGCTCCCCGGTGGGCCAACAGCTTCAGTCTCG
>CAYZFW010000439.1:0-3007 GCA_964477615.1 uncultured Phycisphaeraceae bacterium
GCCTCGGCGGTGTTCACCCCGGTGCCGCCGTCCGGCGTTGCGAAGGGTGCCCGCAGCGCCAGCTCATCAACAAACGGCGCGAAGTCGGTCGCCGACGCGGCCTGCACCGCCCCGTCCGCGGCCGTCGAAACCGTAATCGTCCGCTCCTGGTCGGTGTACACCACCGCGCCGTGGCAGCCGGTCGCCGCCGCAATCATGAGTGCCCCCGTCTTCAAACAGCCATGAGTGTTCATCCGCATTGATCCTCTCTTGAACCGGCTCAGTCGCGGCGTGTGCGCGCGGCGCGCACCGGTGCCTCAGTATGACATGCGACAGCGGCCCGCGGTTCCTGTCATCCCGGGCGAAATTCGCGAATTCGGGCAGAAACCCCGCCGAATGCACGAGTGATTGTCCCCCCATCAGCGCCCTTCGGCGGATATCGGCCGCGCCGACAGAGCCGGGGCTTGTTCTCGGTCGTTTCCGCTCCGTGCAGGAACTTCGTGACAGCCCGCGCGGGCAACTCACGCATGTGGTCGTGTCGGTGCCAATCGTCCGGCACCCCGCCCCACCCCGTGCGGTCCACACGCCCGCACCACCACAGGAGTCTCACCATGATTCGCCGCATCCGCCCCGTCCTCGCCGCCTCGGCCGCCGTGATCATTGCTCTGGCCGGCATCTCGACCGCCGACGCCGCCAAGGGCAGCGCCCCCAAGACCTCGACGAAGCAGCGCACCCCCTCGAACAGCGCCAACAGCAACGAGATCCGCCTGAACGCTTCTGCCGGCAACGAGGCCACCGGCAAGATGAAGTCCGTGTACCGCGAGCGCAACCAGGGTGCCACGGTCCGCCAGGTCTTCAAGGGCCAGGTCGAGGGCTTCGCCGCCGGAGCCGAACTCCCGGTCTCCGTCAACGGCAACCAGGTCGCCACGCTGATCGTCGGCCCGCTGGGCGCCGGTGAGTTCGAGTTCTCCACCGTCGACGACAACCCCGGCGACGAGCTCCCCCTCCCCAGCGGCTTCCCCCGCCTCCGCGCCGGCGACACCGTGACCATCGGCAACCTGACCGCCACGTACCGCTGATCGACAGGCTCCGACCGGTTCCCGCGAACCTCTGGTCTCCCAAGACAGACTGCCGACACACGCAGCGAGGCCCCCACGAGGCCTCGCTGTCTTCTTGGAGTCCTTAGAGAACTTCCAGCTCGGCCGCGGCCAACCCACGGAGAACACTCGAGCACGACTTTCTCCTGAAGAGTGACAGAACCGCGAGCTCTTTGTCGCATGCCAGATCGGACCGGGCACTGAATGCTCGGTGCCGGCACCTCACCCCGCCGCACCCGCGGCACTCGAAAGGCACTGCAATGAACAAGACTCTGCGAACCCTCTCCACCGCCGCAGCCCTCGTGCTCGCCGGCGCCGCCGCGCTCACCGCTTCGGCCGCGAAGTCCGGCGCCGACAAGGCCGCCGACACCAAGGGCAAGACCAAGCAGGTGAACCCCTCGAACGCCGCGAACTCGAGCGAGATCCGCCTCTCCGCCTCCGCAGGCACCGTGGCGTACTACAGCAACGGCAAGTTCAAGGCCGCCTACCGCGAGCGCATCACCTCCAGCCAGGTCACCCAGAAGTTCAAGTTCGAGGTCGAGGCCTTCACCCCCAACGCGGATGTCCCCGTCCTCCTCAACGGCGTGCAGGTCGCCACCGCGGTCGTCAACGCCACCGGCGGCGGCGAGTTCGAGTTCGCCTCCTTCGACAACAACCCCGGCGATGAGCAGCCCCTCCCCAGCGGCTTCCCCCGCCTCCGCGCCGGCGACACCATCACCATCGGCAACCTCACCGCCACCTTCCGCTGAGCGCCGACGTCCTTCCCTCAGGGCAACGGGTCACACGACAAAGGGCCGGGACGAACCAGCCCTTCTCGCCCGGCCCTGCCTCGCGGCCCGCACCGTGCACACGGTGCGGGCCGTTTCTTCTCGCCGCACGCCGAGCTGCCGCTCGGCTTCCGTCACCACATCAGAGAAAGAAGGGCCCCATGACACCCCGACTCGCCGCACTCTCCTTCGCCGTCGCCGCCGCCTCACTCGCCGCCAGCGCCGGCGCCGCCGCCATCCCGGCGGAAGCCGAAACCCCGGCCACCGCGCTCGACCGACTCTACTCGTACTTCGGCGTGTCGTCGTTCTCCATGACCACCTCGAACGAGCACGTCTTCAGCGGCGCATCGATGCTGCTCACGATCAACTTCGCACCCTCGGTGTTCCCCCAGGCCGGCGTCGCCCTGGGGACCCTCGGCGTCTCGGCCCCGGCCCTCGCCGTCGCGCCCGGTGCCGACACCTTCAGCATCACCATCGCCGGTCAGCAGTCCGGCACGCTGCGCTTCTATGTCAGCATCCGCGAGGACGACAACAACGACGGGATCATCGACCTGGCCAACGGCGACGACGAGTGGCGCAGCCCCGAGCTCGATATCCCCGCCGCCAGCACCACCACCTTCAACATCCCCGCCGCCCAGTTCACGAACACCGGCAACGGCTCGGGGAACGGCGTGCGAGAGTTTGATTCCACGCAGCGCATGGCGATGCTTGTGGACATCCACAGCAAGAACACGTACCCCGGCGGCCTCATCACCTCGCCCCGCACGCTTCGGCTGGACCACGCCGGCTTCTTCATCGGGGCTCAGACCCCGCCCCCGCCGTGCCCCGGCGACCTCAACATCGACGGCACGGTGAACACCATCGATCTGGCGATGTTCCTCTCGCACTTCGGGCAGACGGTCTCGCCCGGAACGCAGGGCGACCTGAACAACGACGCGGCCGTGAACACCAGCGACCTGACGCGGTTCCTCGCCACCTTCGGTCAGGTCTGTCTGTAGCCCGCGGCGCGGAGCGCCGAAGGCCGCGCGTGTTCTCGGGCCGTCCGGGTCCGATCACGCGCGGTGATTCGGCCTGTGCCGAGACGCGCCGCGCGGCTCGCTGCCACGAAGGGCGTCACGCCGAGAGCATGGACCACATCGCTCCGATCCCGATGAAGGCCGACGG
>CAYZFW010000440.1:0-3002 GCA_964477615.1 uncultured Phycisphaeraceae bacterium
GCCCGGCGGTCTTGTGCGGGAACTCGAGTCCGTGCGCGACGCGCTCGACAACGCCGAGGCCGATTCCACCTCGCCCAAGATCGCCTTCTACGTCCGCAACGAAGCGATGTCCGCCGCGGCCCTGCTGTGCCTCAGCAGCCACAACTTCTATGTTGGCAAGGGCGCGAGTTTCGGCGCCGCCGTGGGCTGGCACGTGAACAACACCGGGAAGGTCGAGGTCGACGCGAAATTCAACGCCGCGTTCGCATCGGCCTGGCGCGGCCGCGCCGAGCGTGTGGGCCGGCCCGGCGTCCTCGTCGATGCGATGGTGATCCTCGAGAAGGAAGTCTGGGCCGACCGCTCAACCACGCCGTGGAAACTCACCGACGCCGGAAAGCCCGGGACCGCGGGCGAGGGCGAAGGCGAACCTGCGCCGAGGCACAGCCGGGAACCCCAACCAGACGAAGCCAATTCAAACCTCGTCCAACTCGACGGCAAAGAGACCATCCTCGCCCTCACCGCGGAAGAAGCAATGAAAGTCGGAGCCGTGGACGGACTCCTCGATTCCGCCGCGAATGTTGCCGACAAACTCGGCATCTCCAAAGCCGGCCGCGTCGCGTTCGACGGCGAGAAGCTCTGGGCCTTCCGCGTCCAGGAAGTCGAACGCGACCTCAAACTCGTCCGCGACGCCATCGAGAAGTACCACGCCGCAACGGCGATGATCAAAGCCTCCAAGACCTCCACCGAGGCCGCCCAGAAGATCGGCCTCATGATCGGCTCTCTCAAGAAGGTGCAGGCGCTCTACAGCCTGAAGACGCACGTCCGCAACGAGATGATGGAAGACGGCGTGACCGCCGAGGACCTCGATGGGGTCATCACCCGCCTTCATGAAATCCAGCGTCAGGTGCGGAAGATGTGACCCAGGCGACCGACCGTTCTGCCTTTGGCGCTGGAGGCTCAGAGCCCGCCAGCGCCTTCGACGCGCGATCGGTCGGCAATGGATCACGCCGGTGGGGGAATATGCCGTATCGACGATACAAGGGGCTGTTGGCTTGAAGACGCAGGGCCACGGTTTGGCCTGCGCCCAACTGCTTCGTATCTCAGTTGTTCACGGCCGCGATCGAGTCGTGACGCCTTTCACAGACATCGCTGGCCCGCCATGCTGGGATCGGGTCCGGGAACCGTCGCCAGCGTTCCGGGCCCAGGTCCATTTCGGTGTCGGTAAGGAGCGCGCCGTTGAGCGCGGCGGTCACGTTGCCGCGGTCCATCCCGGCACCGATGAAGACGACTTCCTGGCGTCGATCTCCCCACGGCTCTTCCCAGCGTGAGGTCATCCATTCGTGCGTCTCGTCACCGGGCTGGGGCAGCAGTTCTTCGGGCAGACTCGCGAAAAACGGCCCGAGGACGTCGATGGTCATCGAGCAGCCCGCCTGGGCCCACGTGCCGCACAGGTCGGGGCGTGTGGCGAGCCAGATGAAGCCCTTGGACCGCACCACGGCGGCCAGCCCGTTCTGAATGACGTCCATGAGTCGCTGGGGGTGAAAGGGTCGTCGGGCGCGGAACACGAACGAGGTGACGCCGTACTCCTCGGTTTCGGGTGTGTGCTCGCCGTTGAGTTCCTTCAGCCATCCGGGCGAAAGGCTGGCCCGCTCCATATCAAACGTGCGTGTGTTCAGGATGACGCGGAGGTTGACGCGTCCCCGCTGGGTGACGATCACGGTTGCGCCGGGGTTGAGTTTGGCGAGGATCGCGCGGAGCCTGACGAGTTCTTCGGGGGACACAAGGTCCGCTTTGTTCACGATGAGGTGGGTCGCGAACTCGATCTGATCCACGAGCAGATCAACGATGAGCCGCTCGTCCGATTCGTTGGCGGCCATGCGGCGCTCGGCGAGCGACTGGTGGGAATCCCAGTCGTTCAGGAAGTTGCGGGCGTCGACGACCGTCGCCATGGTGTCGAGGCGGGCGGTGTCGGCGAGCGTCGAACCGTCTTCCAACGTGACCCCGAAGGCCGCGGCAACGGGCATCGGCTCGGAGATACCGCTGCTCTCGATCAGCAGGTAATCGAACCTGCCCCGGGCGGCCAGGGCGCGGACTTCGGTGATCAGGTCTTCACGCAGCGTGCAGCAGATGCACCCGTTGGAGAACTCGACGAGCTTCTCCTCGGTTCGGCTGAGGGTCGCGCCGCCGGCCCGCACCAGCGCGGCGTCGATGTTGACTTCGCTCATGTCGTTGACGATGACGGCGACACGCAGGCCCTCGCGGTTGGTGAGCACGTGGTTGAGAAGCGTCGTTTTTCCGGCGCCGAGGAAGCCTGAGAGCACGGTCACGGGGAGTCTGGGCATGGTGACGGTCTGCCTTGTGTGATTGGCGTGAGAAACAAGAGGCCGCGGCCGACGGATCGGCAGCGGCCCTGGGACGGCTTGATGAGGACCCGCCCGCGTGGGTCGCCCTTTCGGGCGGTGTGTTTCGATGCGATCCGCTGGGATCAGCGGCGGCGGCGAGAGGCGGCAATGCCCGCGAACGCGAGCAGAGCGGCCGCCCCCGGCGTCGGCACCAGGTTGTTCTCGACATACGCGATGGCCGCTTCGTGGGCCTCTTCGCTGTCGCCGTTGTTGAGGACGAACCAGAACGGCAGGGTGGTGCCGTAGCCCTGTGCGGAGACCTGGAGTTCAAGCAGATAGACGCCCACGGGAGCGCCGCGGGTTCCGGCGTTCAGCCCGAGTTCCAGGTGCTGGTGGATCCGACCGTCAGCTGCGGCGGTAGTGAACACGAAGCCGGGCACGAAGCCCTCGCCGGTGGTGACGTTCGGGAGCCCGGGGTCGGCGAGCGAGGCCGCGACGGTCATGGTGGTTGAGGAGCCCGCGAACGACTCGCCGGTCCACTCGGCGAGTTGGGAGAGGATGTCGAAGGTAAAGGCAACGCCCTGAGGGAAGTCGTAGCCCTGGAAGCCCGGCTCGTCGCCCTGGCCGGGGCCGAAGGGGGCCTCGCCCATTTCGGCGCCGAAGACGCGCACGCCGGGGATG
>CAYZFW010000441.1:0-2989 GCA_964477615.1 uncultured Phycisphaeraceae bacterium
GTGAAGACTGGGGTTCGAATCCCCATGGGGTCATTGAATCGCCTGCCACCGACGCGGCCAACGCCGCGCCGGTGCGCTTTCTGGGGGTGAGAACGCTGATGAGTGATATCGGCACACCGTTGTAAACATGCGTGCGCGAACGCACGCCGCGCCGAACTCTGAGCCGCTCTGCTCGTCACGGGTGGGAAGGGTGAGTTCGGCTTCGAAGTTGTGGCGTTCGCCTCAGGGGCAAAGTCGGCGTCGGAGGCTTGCAGGTGGTGCGATCTTGATCGCGCCTGATCGTTCCAATGGTGTGCCGCGATTCAAGAACTCGGGGTGGCCCACCGACGAGATGGACGATTCCGCCATTTGTGTTCCAACGGCAAGTCTTGGCCAGCATGGGCGCGCAGCACGCGTTAGCCAGCGCCCCGTCGCGCACTCGATTCCTGCCTGAACATCGCTTGCGAAAGAACGCGCCGAGGAGGCATTGTGTGCATCAGGGGCATGCCTGACCGAACCGCCCCAAGAACATCACGAGGTCGGGCGTGGTCACCTCGCCGTCGCGATTCAGGTCGGCGCGGTCCTCGGGTGACCCCGGGGCAACCGTCTTGCCGAAGCGCCCGAGGAAGAACACGAGGTCCGGCGTGCTGACCGTCCGGTCGTTGTTGAAGTCCGGCAGGATGGTGATGGAGCCGAGCGCATCGGCAATCGACACCGAGGCGGCCACGTTCAAAAGCCCCGCACCGAGCTTGGTCTCAAATCCTGGGTTGGTGGGGTCGAGGCTGGTTGCGCCCTGCAGCAGCGCGGCGCGAACTTCCGCCGGCCCCGCGACCGCGCAGCCGGAGCGGATCACCGCGGCGGCCGCCGCGACAAGCGGCGTTGCAAAGCTGGTGCCGCTGGCCCGCCCGTACTCGTTCCCCGGCGTGGTGGAAACGACGTCAACGCCCGGCGCGCAGAGGGTGATCCATTCGCCGTAGTTGGCAAAGCCCGCTCGGAGCGTGGCCCCGTCGGTGGCACTCACGCAGATCACGCCGGTGCCCTGAAACGCGGAGGGATACCGCCGCACCTCGGCGTTGTCGTTGCCCGCGGCGGCGACCACCACGACGCCCGCGGCCTGGGCCTCGAGCAGCGCATCACGCAGCAGCAAGGGATCCGCAAAGGTGCCGAGGCTGAGGTTGATTACGTGGGCGCCGTGGTCGAGCGCGTGGTAGATGCCCCGCGTCACGCGGAATGTTGTTGCCACGCCGTCGCTGTCCATCACGCGCACGGGCATGATGCGGCAGTCGGGTGCTGCGCGTGCCACCAAGCCCGAGACCAGTGTGCCGTGCCCGACAAACTCATCGAGCCGTCCGTCTCCATCGGAGTCGATGTTCTGCGCCACGTCGGCGGGTGCCGAAGCTCCCGAGACCAGATCGATGCCGCCGGGAGCGATCCGCCCCGCCAACTCCGGGTGCGACGCGTCGATCCCGGTATCCAAGACAGCAACGACGGTGTTGGTTCCGCGTGCCTGGTCGCCCGAGTCCGCGGCCTGCACGATGGAGAACGCCGGCTCCGCGATGAACGCAGCACGCGAAGTTCGGAAGAAAAGGCTCTGGGTCGAGCCGCCCGGCGGCTGCTCATCGGCGATGTAGTTGAGTTCCGCCGACACGACCTCCGCGTCCGCGGCGAGGTTGTCGCGGAAGTTCTGCTCGTTCGCCCCGGTGGGCAGCGCCACCAGATGAATGTTGCGCGCAGGCACGCCGTCGATGGACGACGTGCCATACCGGGCATTGAAGGCGGCGATGTCCGCACTCGGGATCAGCCGCACGAGCGCCTGACCCGGCACAAAGGGCGGCTCTCCCCCGCCTAGGCAAGTCTGCCCCGCTGCGAGCATCAGGGCCAACGCGAAAGCAACGCGGCTTCGACGGCTCATCACATGACTCCTTTGACAAACAATCCCGCCCACATCGCCCAATCGGTGCCGCGCTCCATCTCGCGCCGCTGGGCCGCGGCCAACCGGGCGGCAACCGTCCGCGGGGACAACGGTCCGGCCGCGGCGAGCGACGCGTGGAACTCAATGAAGAACCGAAGAGCAAAGGCGTCGTGGAGACGCCACAACGAAGAGACCACGCACGCCGCGCCCGATCCGAGAAGCGCCCGCGCAAAGCCGTACCTGTCTTCGCTCCCGGCGCTGCGCCCCGTATCGCATCCGGAGAGCACGACGACCGCGCCGGGGCGGAGCCGCCCCCGAAACTCCCGCGCCGACACCCACCGGTCGGCGAGCCTCAGCCGCGAAGACATCGGGAAATCCGGATCGAACACGCCGTGCCCGGCGAAGTGAACCAGCGATGCGTGCGGCAGCGCCTCCAGCACCGCGTCAGCGCTGGCCTGGTTCCCAAGGAGTGCCACCGAACCAGGACGCAGATGCGCAACGCCCACGGCCTCCTGCTCGGCACCCGGCGCGATCTCGTCACCCACACCGATCACCACCGTGGTCCCACCCTGCGGAGTCGCCGTGCGCCCGGGCCGGAGCAGCGCTGAGGGCGTCATGAACAGCGGCCCCAGTGAGTCCCCGCCGAAGACCGCGGCCGCGGCGCCCAGCGGGAGCGCGTGCACTCCGGCGGAACCGACGGCGTAGACCGTCCGTGCACCGATGACATCCCGCAGCGGGGCGAGCAGTGTCTCGTGCACTTTCCGGAGCGGCAACGCAGTCCGGGCCGCGACTCCGACGCGCGCGTGCGCACGGTCCACTTCAAACCCAAGTCGCCGATCCAGTCCGGCAAGGTCGGCGTGCGAAGCAAGACCCCGGCGAACGGCCGCGCCTTCATTCGTCACCACGATCGCAGAGACCCCCGGTCCATCGCTCGCGTACGCCACCACCGCCTGATCCTCGGCCAGTTCCGCCCGCACGGTTTCAAGCGGGGACGTCGCTCTTGCCTCGGTCTGAGCCACACCAAGCCACGCTCGCCGATCGTGCATACGGTCGAGCCGCAGTTCGAGTTCGGCGACCTCTCGGGCCAGCGCGTCGTCC
>CAYZFW010000442.1:0-2989 GCA_964477615.1 uncultured Phycisphaeraceae bacterium
CCCAAACCTCCCCGACGCGCGAGCACACCATTCGGCCCTCATCCCACACCTTCCGCAGCCGTTCCAGCGGTTCCGTCAGCCCCACATTTGAGTCGTAAAACGTGGCGTGGTGGATCGGCATCAGCAGCCGCGCACCCATCCGCGAAGCCATCTCCGCCACCTGCTCCGGCGTCGCGTGGCTGTCCTCCCACGGCTCGTAACTCCCGATCCCCATCACGGCCAGTTCAACCCCCGCCCCCCCGCCGCGACCCAGGAAATCAAACGCGTCGGTCATCGCCGTATCGCCGCCGAAGACCACGCGCCCCGGCCCGCTCTCCAGTGTGTACGCGTTGTAGCCGCGCTTGCGGTCGATGAGGTACCGCGCCCCCCAGTGCCGCGGCCGGATCGCGCCAACCCGCACACCCCCACCACCGGCCTCCGCCCCCGCGCCGCCCTCGATCTCCACCGTCTTTTCCCACCCCAGTTCGATCACCCGCCCGAACCCGGCCGGCAACAGATCGCGCGTCCCCGTCGGGATCACCACCGTCGCCCGCGCCGCCCACGGCGTGCGCGACAGCCGCACCAGCGACTCCATATCCCAGTGGTCCATGTGCGCATGACTCAGCAGCAAGACGTCCGCCGCCGGAAGATCATCCGGCCCCATCGGCACGGCGATCGCCCGCCGGCGTCCGATCTTTCGCTTGCCCAGGCGCATCCCGGCACGGTCATCAAGGTGGGGATCGGTCAGGATCGTGAGGCCGCCCACGCGCAGCAACGTCGTGGCGTGCCCGAGCCAGCAGGCACCGAGACCCGCCGAGGACCAGTGATCGGGATTGATCTCAACACTCGGCGCCGGGAACTGCACCGTCGGCGGTCTCGCACCAAGGCTCTCGGCGATGACTTCGGTCCACTGCCGCATCACCGTCTTCGCCTGTGCGGCGGCCAACTTCGTGCGCGTTCTGCCACCATCCGCGTTGGGCATGCCGCATGGTATGCCTCACAAACGCTCATCACGCTAAGCGCACTCCGCGCCTCCGCGAAGATTCCGAGTCACTTCCCCTCAGCAAACCCCACCGCATCAGGCCCCACGGCGTCCAGCGGCACGCGCGTCTCATCCTTGATCGTGCTCAGAGCGAAACTCGTCCGGATACGCCCGATGTTCGGCGCCATGCTCAGCTTGTGCACGATGAACGTCTCGTACTGCGTCATGTCCGTCACCAGCACCTTGAGGATGAAGTCCTCTTCGCCGGCGGTGTGCCACGCTTCCTGCACTTCCTCAAACCGCCCCACGGCGTCCTTGAACTCCTGAAGCCGTCGCTCGCCGTGCTCGCGCAGCGTGACGTGCACCAAAGCGCAGATGCTCTTGTCCACCATCACGTGATCGATCAGCGCCACGTACCGCTTGATGATCCCGCCCGAAACAAGCTTCTTCACCCGCTCCAGCGTGCTCGGCGGGCTGATCCCCACGCGCTGCGCCAGCGTCGCGTTGGTGATCTCGCAGTCGTTCTGCAACTGGTTCAGGATCGCCAGATCGATCGCATCAAACCGCACCCGCGGCCGCCCGGCCCGGCGCTGCCGGATGCCGTTGGACCCCGTCCCGGAAGACAGCCCCGTGTGCGGCGGGGCCGCAGAGGTCCCGGCCAGCGTCTGAGGCGTGGCGCTCTTGGAAGCGGGCGTGGACGACGAAGAAGTGGAAGGAGGGGTCATCGGATGAACTCGATTCCAGAGATGGTGAGGTGGCTGCCGCGAAGACCGAACCGGCGGGGAACAGACAAACAAGCCCGAGCAGATTTGCCGAACAAAATTCGTCCCTCGGCGTCTTCCCGGCCCCCCGCAGCATATCCATTCTGCATGTCCACGCAAGAAGAATATTCGCCAAATCCGCCAAATCTCGGAAGATACCCATAGCCGACAGGCACGAATCCATCAGAAACGGCGGGAATCCGGCCCAGCACCCCTTCCACAAGCCTCCCGGGCGTGGTACGCTTCGAGTACGGGTCGACCGTCCATTTGGCGGAAAACCCCCGTCCGGCCCCACGTCCTCGCCCCGCTGCACTTGCCCCCCAAACCCCAAGCCTCCCGCGGATTCAGGAGCCACCGATGACCGTCGCCACCTCGCACGCCGCCCGCCCCGCCGTCCAGGTTTCCGCCAGCACCGACCCGCTGCAATTGATCGACGTCGACCACGTGCGGTTCCACGTCGGCAACGCCAAGCAGGCCGCGTTCTTCTACGCCCACTGCTTCGGCTTCCAGATCGAGCAGGTGAGTGACCTCACCACCGGCGTGCGCGACGCCGCCACGTACCTCCTCACCCAGGGCAACATCCGCTTCCTCCTCACCAGCGGCCTCACCGCCGAGCACCCCGCCTGCCTCGAAACCGCCATGTACGGCGACGGCGTCAAGGACGTCGCCTTCACCGTGTTCGACGCCGAGAAGGCCTGGGAGAAGGCGACCTCCAACGGCGCGGTCTGCGCCCCCGGCGGCGAGCCCCGCACCGTCAAGGACCAGCACGGCACCATCACCACCGCCAGCATCCGAACCTACGGCCGCTGCGTCCACACCTTCGTTTCACGCACCGGCGCGTACGACCTGACAAAGGTGAAGCAGGGTGGCCTCTTCGCGCCGCGCTTCAAGAAACTCGAGGGCGGACTCGGCGGCGCCCCCGCCACCTCGATCCTCGCCGTCAACGAATACAACCGCAAGAACCCCTGCGGCCTCAAGTTCGTCGACCACCTCGTCGGCAACGTCGAACTCGGCAAGATGAACCACTGGGTGAAGTTCTACGAGGACGTGCTCGAATTCACCATGTTCAAGCACTTCGACGACAAGGACATCGCCACCGACTACTCGGCCCTCATGTCGAAGGTCATGGCCAGCGGTAACAATCTGATCAAGATGCCCATCAACGAGCCCGCCGAGGGCAAGAAGAAGAGCCAGGTGCAGGAGTACCTCGACTGGCACTGCAACACCCCCGGCGTCCAGCACCTCGCCCTCCGCACCGACGACGAAC
>CAYZFW010000443.1:0-2988 GCA_964477615.1 uncultured Phycisphaeraceae bacterium
GGCCACCATCAGCGAACTCGCCGCCCCTCTCACCATGACCCTCGAAGCCGCCAGCAAGCACGTCCGGGTGCTCGAGCGTGCCGGGCTGGTCCGACGCCACCGTGCTGGCCGCTCCCACGTCGTCCGCCTCAACGCCGCCCCGCTCGCCGCCGCCTCCGACTGGCTGAACCACTACCGAGCGTTCTGGACCGACAAACTCGCCGCCCTCGCCGCCTACGTCGAGTCCGAGCCCGACACCGAATCCGCCACTGCGGCACCGACAGCGCCGGCATCGACACCCTCCCCTGTCGCACGCAAGCGTGCGCAACCCCTGAAAGGACCCCGCAATGCAGGAAGCCCCAAGCGTCGTCGTTGAGCGTCTCATCAAGGCCGATGCCCCCCGCATCTTCCGCGCCCTCACCGAAGCCTCCGAACTCCGAAAGTGGTGCTTCACCGAGGCCGCCACCGACCCCCGCCCCGGCGGCGAGTACCGCTGGACCTGGCGAAGCCGAACCAACCCCGCCCGCGACCACGACCGCTTCGGCAGGTACCTCGAACTCGTCCCCCACTCCAGAATCGTCTTCGAGTGGCGCGGCCGCGTCTGGGACTCCCACGAGCAGATGCCCGACACCACCGTCACCATCACGCTCACCCCGCAGGCCGCAGGCACCCTGGTCCGTCTCGTCCACTCGGGCTGGCCCGACACCTCCGCCGCCAAGTCTCTCCGCGATTCGCACCAGGGCGGCTGGACGTATTACATCGAGAATCTCGACGCATTTCTCAACGGCGGCGACGACACCCGCGCCCAGCGCCACGACCAACTCGTCCACGCCTAAGACGATTCAGGCCGCGCAGAAACACAGCATCATGCGCCACGACGCTGACGACCCCGGTCGCGCCGTGCCCTGATCCGACGCAACCACACCCCCACGCACGATCGATCAGCTTGATCGCTGATCGGCCGTGCGATTTTCCATCCCCCGCTGCGCCGCCGCCGAAATCGCCTCCGTGTGACTCAGAAATCGATCCGTCTGCGCCTTGAAAATCACATACGGCACCAGCGTGAACAGCGCCACCCCCAGCCCCGCTGCGGTGTTCAGCAGCGCTTCGCTCACGCCCTGCGCCACCCCCGGAATATCCCGTACCGCTGAGGCGTTCCCGATCACGTCAAAGCTCCGGATGATCCCCGTCACCGTCCCCAGCAGACCGATCAGCGGCGCCCCGGTGATGATCGTCGAGAGCGTGCCGTTGAACCGCTCGATCATCGGCCGGCGTTCCTCCACCAGCCCCACCGCCGTCGATTCTGTCACGCGACCGGAGAGCAGTTCATCCAGCATCGAGCCGTACATCGTCGTGTCCGCCGCGGCGAGGCTCCTGGCCCCGTCGCGGTCCCCCTTCTTCAGCAGTTGAAGCGCCCGCCCCACCCAAGCCCGCCGCCCGGGCTTGTGAAGCCCCCACCAGAACACCGCCCGCTCAAACGCCAGCGCCACCGAAACCACGCTCACCCCCAGCAGCACAAACAGTACCGGCCCGCCCTGCTGGAAGATCGTCCCGACATTCTTGAGGATCTCGCTCATGGAAGCGGGCATCATACGGATCGAACCCGATCCGCCTTCTACCATGCCCCGCGCCCCTGAGACCTCGACAGCTTTGCCGCCCGGTCCCTCTCCTTGCCCATGAAATGGGCGAGCGAATCATCAGCCCCAACATCCCTCTTCCCCCAATGACCCCAGTCTCCACCCTCGCCCCCATCACCCCACCCGCCCCCCCGGCTTCAATGTCGCAGCCCATCCCGGCCGTCGAGCGCTTCATGGCGTCCTACCTCGACTCCCTTTCCCTCCCTCCAAACCTCGACGCCGCCACCCGCTACGCCCTCTTCGGCCCCGGCAAGCGTGCCCGCCCCGTGCTGGTCATGCAGTGCTGCCGCGCCGCCCTGGGCCTCGCCTCACCCGACGACCCCGCCCTGAGCGCCGCCCTCCCCGCCGCCGCCAGCGTCGAGATGGTCCACGCCTTCTCCCTCGTCCACGACGACCTCCCCGCCCTCGACAACGACGACACACGCCGCGGCCGCCCCACCACCCACATCGCCCACGGCGAGGCCATGGCCCTCCTCGTCGGCGACCTTCTCAACACCCTCGCCTTCCAGGTCATCGCCCAGCGCGTCGAAGATCCCGCCACCGCCGCCGCACTCACCGCCGAGATCACCACCGGCACTACAGCCATGATCGTCGGCCAGATCTACGACACCCTCGGCGGCTACCCCACCGCCGCCACCGCCGCCGAGAAACTCGAACTCGTCCACCGCAACAAGACCGGCGCCCTCATCCGCGCCGCCTGCCGCATGGGCGCCATCAGCGCCGGCCCCCCGGAATCCGCCGCCGTCAAAAGAGCCCTCGCCCCCATGACCACCTACGGCGAGTCCATCGGCCTCATGTTCCAGATCGTCGACGACCTCCTCGACGTCGAACAAACCCCCGAGCACACCGGCAAGGCCACCGGCAAAGACGCCGCACTCGGCAAACTCACCTACCCCGGCGTCATGGGCGTCGAAGCCTCCCGCACGGAAATCCAGCGTTTGCGGACCGTCGCCCTCGACGCCCTCCGCCCCTTCGGCCCCTCCGCCGCCCCACTCGCCGAACTCTGCGAGTACCTCGCCGTACGCACGAAGTGACCGGAGGCCGGTCTGAGGCGGGTCGTCCGGTAAAACGCTTTCCTTGCACGAAACCCGCATTTCCCGCATCATCTCACCCCATCGCCCCCATCAACCACCTACAGTTTTCAGAAATCACTGAAACCTGTCACAGCACACCCTACCCCTCCAACCACACCCATCAAACCCGCGCCCGCTCTCTCAAGGAACACAGAAAGCCACGGATGCCGCTGCTCCCCACCATCAACTCCCCTGCCGACCTCAAAAAGCTCTCCATCGATGAGCTCCCCGTCCTCGCCCAGGAAGTCCGCGAGGCCATCTTCAACCTCGTCGGACCCAGGACCGAGAACGCGCGCGTG
>CAYZFW010000444.1:0-2987 GCA_964477615.1 uncultured Phycisphaeraceae bacterium
CCGGCGTGCAATCAGGCTCATCGCGCCGGCCATCTTTGAGAGGTCCTGCGCCAGGCTGGTGCGGAACTCGCGGGCGATGTTCTCCAGCGGCGCCGGCAGCGACGACACCCGCGACGCGGAGTCGAGCACCGCCGACCATGAACGCATCTCCTCGCGTGCGGCGTCGGCTCGGTGCAGCAGGGAGGTGAGCTGCTGGGCGATCCCCGCCGAGGACTCGCGGGCGCGGTCGGCCCGTTGGATGTTGTCTTTCAGGGATTCGTCCACGCGGGCGCACGCACCCAGCAGCGATTCCAGCGGCGCGGCGGCGTCGGCGGCCTCGTTGATCCGTTGGAACGCCACCGACCCGAGATCGTCCGCGGCCTCGATCTGGCTCTTCAGCGACTTCGCGGTCGATTCGGAACGCTCGATCAGGGCACTCGTGCGTGTTTCGACGCGCTCGAGTCGCGCCTCGGCCGCGTCCGTGTCGGCGCGGGCCTGTTCATTGAGATCGGCGAGTCGGCGCACGGCGGAGTGGAGACCGTCCTTCACCCGCTCCGCGTCATCAACGAGTTCGGCGATGCGGCAGGCGGACTCGCCGCTGCCAAGAGACTCCAACCGCTCGCGGAACCGGGTCTCGAACTCCTCGGAAATGCGCCTCGCATTCTCGTTGAGCGCGTTCGAGGCGTTCTCGGTCTCGGCCCTCTGGCGTTCGGCGCGGGCAAGGAGACCTTCGATCTCGGTCGTCCGCGTGTTGAGCGCGTGGAGCAGTTTGCCCAGCACTTCCACGGCGGCGCGGTGCTGCCGGGTGGACTCATTCGTCTGGCGTGTCGCGGCCTCGGCCCGCGCGGCGGCCTCAAGCAGCGCCGACGCCTTCGCATCCGCCTCGGCGGCGAGGGCACGGAGCTGGCCCGCGAAGTCCTCAAACACCCGCTGGTCCACCACACGCGGGGTCAGGAAGGCGGACGATGCGACGGAAATCTGCGAAGTCGCGGGGGTCGAAGGAGAAGGAACCGCAGGTGTCGGTGGTCTCGCGGGCAGAGGAGCCGCAGCCGCCGGACTTGCGGACCCAACGGGCTTCACCCACGCTGACGCGACGCGAAGGGCCGTCTCAAGAGCCTGCGGCGCGGGAGCGTTGGCAGCGGGCTTGGTGGCTGGCGATGGGGATGAGGTGCGGGTGGGCAGCATTCGTGCGCCTTTGGTGCCGGGAGATTCCGGGGGCCGGATGGGGCAATCGGGTGTTCGGCGTGGCGTTCTTCAGTTTCGGGAGGTTGGGGCCGAGGTGTCGCCTCGCTCTCATCGCCGTGCGGCGGCGACGATCACCTATGATGCCAGCACATGCGCAACGATCGCCGACCAAATCAGCGGGGAGGGGCCAGGCCCGGGGCAGCGTTCGATGGCTCGAGGGGAGCGGCAGGGGGTCGGAAGGCGGTGGGCACCGGCAGCGGAGGCGAGAGCCGGCGTACGCCGAGGTCTCCCGGTCGGTCCGTGTCGTCGCAGGCAAATCCGGGGACTCGGGGCAACCGGGGGGACCGGGTCGGACGCGGAAGCCCAGAAGGGCGGAGCGACAAGCCCTTCGTGGTTCGCCCGGCACGAGCCGAGGGCGGAAAGCCCGAAGCACTCCCGCGCGGGCCACGCGGTGCCGCACGCCCCGCGACCGGCCGTGACGAGCGAGGATCGCCCAAGCGGCCATCGCGATCCGCACGAGACGATGCCGGCGCGGAGCGTCCGATTCCAAGGCCGCGTCCCAAGCGAGACGACGCCCGCGCCCGCGGCCGCCCACTGAACGTCCGCACCAAGCGCGACACGCCGGAGCAGCGTCGTGAGCGCAAGCGCAACCGGCCCGAGGCGCCGATGGACGCCGGCCCCGGCACGCGGCTGCAGAAGGTCCTCGCCGCCGCGGGCATCGGCTCGCGCCGGCGCTGCGAGGAACTCATCGAAGAAGGCCGCGTGACCGTGAATGGCCGTGTCGTCACCGTCCTGCCAGCGTGGGTTGATCCGCGCGAGGATGTGATCGCCGTGGAAGGTCAGGAACTGCCCCGCGCCGAAAAACTCGTCTACGTCCTGTTGCACAAGCCCCGGGCCACGATGAGCACGCTCTCGGACCCCGAGGGCCGGCGCACCGTCGCCGACATTGTGCAGTACCCCGGCGGCATCCGTGTGTACCCCGTCGGCCGCCTCGACTACGACACGATGGGCCTGCTCCTGCTCACCAACGACGGCGAACTCGCCAACCGCCTCACCCACGCCCGCTACGGCATCGCCAAGACCTTCCGCGCTCTGGTCCGCAACACGCTGACGGAAGAGAGCCTCAAGCAACTCGAAGCGAGGCTTCATGAGCACGAACGCCGCATGACGCGTGCCCCGCGCACGCCTCGGGCTGAAGGTGCGGCGACGTCGCGTCCCCGCGCCAGCGCCGCCGGTGTCATCCTTACGCTCGTCAAATCAGCCGAGGGGAAGTCGGTGATCGACGTCACTCTCGCCGAGGGCAAGGCCCGCCCCGTGAAGGACATGCTCGGCTTCCTCGGGCTGACGGTGAAGAAACTGGTGCAGGTACGCCTCGGCCCGCTGCGGCTCACCGGCGTGGCGCTGGGCGAATGGCGCGACCTGACGCGTGAAGAACTCCGCGATGTCCGCATCGCCTGCGGCCTCGCCCGTGCCGAGAAGCCCGAGACCCGCAAGAGCGGAAAGGGACCGAAAGCCAGCGACAAGAAGCGGCCCTCGAAGCCGCGCGTCGACGACGACGGGTTCGCGCTCATCGTGCCCGGCGACCCCGAACTCGCCCCGCAATCCCGCGATGGCGACGACGACCTTGATGGAGACAGCGTGTGGTAGCCCGCGCCCTCTCCAACGCCAGGCGCGTCGCCCAGCGCCTCGGTCACGGCATCGCGCACCCCGAGCAGGAACTCGACCGCCTGCAGCGGCTCGTCGTCTACGCCTACGACCTCGCCCGCCACGGGTGGAGCCAGCTGGTGCGCGACAACGCGCCGCTGATGGCCGCCGCACTCGCC
>CAYZFW010000445.1:0-2966 GCA_964477615.1 uncultured Phycisphaeraceae bacterium
GGGCGCCGAGTTCATCGGCGTCGGTGGGGCCGCAGAAGGCGAAGACGGTGCGGCCGTTGGGGGCCGAGCGCTCGAGTTTCTGGCTCTGCTGATCGACGAGGACGCGGAGCAGGCGGGTGGCCATGTGGTGGGCCAGGGTGGTGATCTGGTCGTGCTTGAAGAGGCGGCAGACGAGCTCGTAGGTGGGCCAGCAGACCTCTTGCAGAATCCGCTGGGGTTCGAGGCCGTTGCGCTCGCACTCGGCGATGATGTTGCGGGCGGTGTTGCGGTCGCCGTTGATCAGGGCTTCGTAGAACCGCTCGTTCAGCATCTCGATGTTCATGGGGCGTGCCTCGTTCCGTGAGTGGGGTGAGTGGGTTTGGGGAGAGACTCGTTGGCGTTGTCCCGCAGCGTGCCGTCCGTGGCCCGTGGCGTGACCCACCTTTCATCGTGAGGTGAAAGCGATCTTCCACAGCGTGTTGAAAAGCGTCCGCGATAACGCGGATCAACGTCCGTCGATGTTCTTCGGGGTGAGAAGCGTGTTATTTACGGACGCTGCGTGTCAAGCGCTGGTGTGCTTCTCGGACTTATCACGATCTACGTCCGATCACTATGCACAACGCGTCCGGGAACTCGGCGCGGAGTTGACAAACTGCCCGAGACGGGGGGTGCGGCCTTTGCTTTCCCTCTTTAGCAGGTTCCGACGCTGCACACGCACACGCCGAAGGTCATGGGCGTCTGCTTCACGCTGGAAAAACCAGCGTCGCGGAGGGCCGCGGCGAGTTGCTCGCGCGACAGGAACGTCTCGACGCTCTTGGGGAGGTACTTGTAGGCCCCGCTGGTATCACGGCTGATGAGCGTGGCGGTGAGGGGCATGATGCGGGCGGTGTAGAGGTCGTTGGCCCAGGCGATGAGGCGGTTGCGGGGGCGATCGAACTCGAGCACGACCACGCGCCCGCCGGGGCGGAGCACGCGGCGGAACTCGCGCAGCGCCTTGCCGGGGTCGCTCACGTTCCGCAGGCCGAAGGCGATGGACACGACGTCGAACGATGCCTCGGGGAAGGGAAGGTTCATCGCGTCGCCGTCGAGGTACTCGGGCAGCGTGGGCGATGTGACCGAGCGGTTCACGGCGGGGGCCTCGTTGGAACGCAGCCCGCGGGCCACCCCGCTTTTCTCGCAGGCGATGTCGAGCATCTGCGGCGTGAAGTCGAGGCCGACGACGCGGCGCGGGCCGGTGCCGGCGAAGGCGCGGGTGAGGTCGCCCGTGCCGCAGGCCACGTCGAGGACTTCGTCGGTGGGCTTCACCTGGGCGAGGCGGACGGCGGCGTTGCGCCACGCCACGTCGCGCCCGAAGGAATGGACGCGGTTGTTGAGGTCGTACGAGCCGGCGATGGCGGCGAACATGCCGCGGACCTTCTCGGCCTTCTGGGCGCTCAGGTGAGGGTTGGCCTTCAGTTCGGACTCGGTCCAGGAGGGGGTGGTCACGCGGGATGGTAGGGGTTGGGTGTCCCCACCAAGAGACCGGCAGATGGAAGTACCCCGTGGCACAGGCGTCCCGCCTGTGCGAACAAGCAAGAGCGCTCGACACAGGCGGGACGCCTGTGCCACGATTCGGATTGGTCACGCGATGGACTTGCCGCGCGGCGGCGGCGGGGGGACACTTGTGGCGCACTCGGCGGCGGCGCGGGCGTGACTGCGCGGCCCCCGGATGGTCTGGAGATTCTCCCATGAACCGTTCCGCGGCGTTCACACTGGTTGCTCTGGCGGGGGCGGCGATCGTGGCGTATGGGTGCGCGAAGAACGCCGCGACGGGCAGGACGCAGTTCAACGTTCTCAGCCGCGACCAGGAGGTCGCGATGGGGATGCAGGCGGGGCCCGAACTCACGGCGTCGTACGGCGGCGAGGTGCCCGACCAGGTGCTGCGCGACTATGTGACCAGGATCGGGCTGAAAGTCGCGGCGGGTGTCGAGAAGGACTACAAGAGCATCCCGTGGAAGTTCACGCTGCTCAACAGCGACGTGATCAACGCGTTCGCGCTGCCGGGCGGGCAGGTGTTCATGAGCCGGGCGCTCATGGAGCGGATGACCAACGAGGCCCAGCTCGCCGGCGTGCTGGGGCACGAGATCGGGCACGTCACGGCGGAACACATCGACCAGCGCATCGGGCGGGATTACGCGCTGCAGGTCGGGGCGGCGGTGGGGGGGGCGGTCGCCGGGGCGGACTACGGGCAGATGGTGTCGCAGGTGATCACGCAGGGCGGCGGTGCGTTCGCGCTGAAGTTCGGGCGTGACGAGGAATCGCAGGCCGATTCGCTGGGCATGCGCTACATGACCCGCGCCGGGTACAACCCCGAGGGGCAGTTGCAAGTGATGCAGATCCTCAAGGAAGCCAGCAAAGGTGGGGGCGGCGGGCCGGAGTGGCTCAGCACGCACCCGGCACCGCAGACGCGGATCGACCGCATCAAGGAAACCCTGAAGGACAAGTACGCGAAGACCAAGGACAACCCGCAGTATGTCTTTGATGAGGTGTCGTTCGCGCCGATGCTCGACCGGCTGAAGCGGCTCCCGCCGGCGCCGAAGCCGCGGACGAAGTAGACGCCGGTCGGCGTGCCACGGCTTGGCGTCCTCGACAAGCCGTGATTGGGGTGTTTGTGCGGAGGCACGGCTTGTCGCGGACGCCAAGCCGTGGCACGTGGAACCCGTGGAGTTGGTTTTCCAGAGAATCGGTATGCAGATGACGATGAAATCCGGGGCGGCGTGGGTCATTGCGGCCATGCTGTGCGCATGCACCGCGCGGCCGACACCCAAGGGTGCCACCACGCCGGAGGCGAAGGCCGCTCCAAAGGGGGACCATCACGCGGGCGCGCTGCACAACGTGATGCAGGTGGTGCCGGGCGTGATCAGCGGCAGCGGGCCCGAATCGGCGGCGGCGCTGGAAGAGGTCCGGGCGATGGGGGTGAGGACGATCATCTCGGTGGACGGCGCGGC
>CAYZFW010000446.1:0-2965 GCA_964477615.1 uncultured Phycisphaeraceae bacterium
AGGAGGGGGTCTTCGACAGCGTGAAGAGACGCCGAGACGAGTTGTCGGCTCGGAGAGCCGACGTACCTGGAGGGGAGATCGACGTGCAGTGTGTGCTCAACGAACCCTGGCCCCGCGGCGATCAGCGTCGGCTCCGCGTCCGGGGAGTTCGCTGGCGCGTACACCGCGGCGTGGCCGTCGAAGATGAGATCGTCGTTGCCGCCGACCTGGTTCACCGCGGCGACGACCACGCCGTGACGCTTCGCGTGGCGTTGCAGGATGGCCCGCTGGCGCTCGCCCTTGCCGAGCACGAAGGGGCTGGCGCTGGGGTTGACGATCATCGTCGCGCCCGCGGCGATGAGATCGGCCACGGGGTCCGGAGCATCGGCGTAACGGGACGTCGCCCGGGCGTCGTCGCCGCGCCACAGGTCTTCGCAGATGCTCACGCCGATGCGCTCGCCGTCCACCTCAACAACCACGGGCCGCGTGCCGGGGGTGAAGTAGCGGTCCTCATCGAACACGTCGTATGTTGGAAGCAGGCGCTTGTCGTAGCGGGCCTCGATGCGACCGGCGCGGACGCACAGCACGCTGTTGGTGGTGAGGGCCGCGGCGTCCCAGGCGTCGGCGCTCTTCCCGGCCGCGGGCTTCCACGGCGAGCCGATGAGCACCATCGCATCGCCGGGCAGTTCGCGGGCCAGCGCCAGCGATTCCTCATGCACCGCTTCGAGAAACCCCTCCTGCAGCAGGAGATCGCGCGGCGGGTAGCCCACCAGGGCGAGTTCGGGGAAGACAATCAGGCGTGCGCCACCGGCCGCGGCGTCGCGCGCGAGCGCGATGATCCGCCGCGCGTTGCCGCACACGTCGCCTACGATGGGGTTGAACTGCACGAGCGCAAGCCGCATGGTTGAGCGGAGTTTATGGAGGGGATGATGGGCGTGTGGAAGCGATTGAATCCGAACCTCACCGGCGCGATGCTCGCGGCGGGCTGGGGGGCCTTCGTGTGCCTGGCCGGCCCGAGCCTGGCGCTCGCCCAGGGCGTCCGCCTCATCCCGACCCTTGAGAAGGGCAAGAACCTCACCTATGAGGTGTCCCGCTCGCTCCGCGTCGAGCAGACACCCATCGACAACGCACCAAAGGCCGAGGGCGCCGCGGCAGACGCCGCGGCCGCCGCGAAGCCCGCTCCGTCCATCTCCGAATCCACCCTCAACCTCGTGCTGCGGCTCGACGTCGGCAGCGTGCGGGCCGACGGCACCACCGAGGTGGCCGTGCAGATTCAGTCGCTCAAGGTCCGCATGCTTGACGGCGGTGTGGAGCGGGTATTCGTGCATCCGAAGGATGAGGCTGGGGGCGAGGAGAGGAACGGCGTCGGGACTGTCGTGCGAGGTGGGGTCGAGCCACCGGATGCCCCAAAGGCCGACGCCCCGCCCGCGGCCCCGGACGACAAGCCCCCATCGGCGCTCCAGTTGGTGGGCGCAGCCCTCGCCGCGAGTTCCCCCCGCGTGGTCATCAACCGCGAGGGCGGCGTGTCGGACATCCTCGGGCTGGACAACCTCGCGCAGATGGTGGACGACGCGCGGAAGGCCGACCGCTCGCTGTCGCGCGTGGCGATCGAATCGATCGGCCCGTGGGCGCTGCGCCAGGCGCTGATGCCCATCTTTGCCCCCGCCGCGCCGGAGCCCGCGTCGCGCCGCTTCGCGCCCGGCGACACGTGGACAGTCCGCCACACGCGCGACCTCGGCAGCATCGGCTCGGTCGTGATTGATGAAGGTTGGACCATGTCCGGCGAAGGCGGCGACGGCGTCGCGAAGGCGTCGGGCACACCCTCGGTGCGGGCCGAGGAGCCCCGCGGCATCGTCTCCGCTTCGCCGACGCTGAAGATCGAATCTTCGTCCGGCTCGCACGAACTGTTGTGGGATACCGGCGCGGGCGACCTTTCGAAACTCTCGCGGTCCGTCGAGATCACCACGCTGTTCACGCTCGGCGACCTCACGCTGCGCCAGCGGCAGGTGTCGTCGATGGTCGTTGAGAGGCCGTGAGGGTGGCGGGCGTTCTGCGGCGAAGAGACTTCGTTGGGCCGGGTTCGTTCGCCCATTTCATGGGCGAGGTGGACGTGCGGCGTGACCCAGACGCTTGCTCGCGTTGCTCGCGGCGCGTCTGGCAACCATGGTTGGCCCGCTTTGCGGGCCTGGGGCTTCTCGTGTGTGTGGGCCGCGAGTGGGTAGAGTTGCCGCGCGATGGATGCGAATGCAGAGCAAATCAAGCCCGGCCCTTCGACTGGCGGCGTGCCCGCCGGTGGGTCAGGCGGCGCGGTAAGCAGCGAGGCGGCGAGCTCGCGGCGTCCCACCGCCATCGTCACCGGCGCATCGAGCGGCCTGGGGCGGTGCATCGCGCTCGAACTGGTGCGGCGCGGGTGGGACGTGGTCGCGATCGCCCGGCGTGAGTCCGCGCTGAACGATCTCGTCCGCGATTGCGGCGGCACACAGCGATGCCGCGCGGTCACCATGGACCTCGAGCGCACCGACGAGATCGCCCCGCGCATGGCCGAACTTCTGGGACCGGGCGGCGTCGTGCCGGGGGCGCTGTTCAACAACGCCGGGTTCGGCTTCTACGCCGAGTTCCTGGCGCAGCCGCGGGAACTGCACGAGCGGCTGTGGCGCGTGAACCACCTCGCGGCAGTCGAGATGACGCGGGCGGTCCTGCCGGGGATGCTGCAGCGCCGGCGCGGGCACGTCGTCAACACCTGCTCGATGAGCACGAAGATCGGCCCGTGGGGGCACTCGGCGTACGCCGCCAGCAAGGCCGCGCTCGTCAGCGTCACGCAATCCCTCGCGGCGGAGCACCCGGCCCACCAGAGCGGCGTCCACTTCTCGTACGTCAACCCCGGCATCGTCAAGACGGCGTACTTCGAGAACGACTCGTACCAGCGGCTGTGGCCCAAGGTCGCGCCCCGCGCCGTCCCGCCCGAGATGGTGGCCCGGAAGATGGT
>CAYZFW010000447.1:0-2927 GCA_964477615.1 uncultured Phycisphaeraceae bacterium
TGCGTGAAGGTCACGTCGGCCATGTTGATCTCGGGGAACACACCCTGCTCGGTGAGGCCCATCGAGTAGTTGCCCTGGGCGTCGAAAGCCTTGTCGCTGACGCCGCGGAAGTCCTTCACGCGGGGCAGGCCGAGGTTGATCAGGCGATCGAGGAAGTGCCACATGCGGTCGCGCCGGAGCGTGACCATGTAGGCAGTGTCGGCGCCCTCGCGGACCTTGAAGTTCGAGACCGACTTCTTGGCCTTGAGGAGGATGGGCTTCTGGGCGGCGACCTTCGTCAGGGTGCTGACGACGGTGTCCTTCACCGAAGCGGGCATCTTGTTGCCGTCGAGGTGGCGCCCGATGTTGACGTTCAGCACGATCTTCTGCAGACGCGGCTGGGCCATGGGGTTCGGCACACCGAACTCCTCCGCGAGGGCCTTGCGGACCTCATCGGCGAACTTCACGCGCAGGCGGGCAGGCTGGGCCGGCTCGTTCGACGCGGGGGCGTCGTCGTGCTTGGCCTTTCCGGCTCCTGCGGGCTTCTTCTCTTTGGTTGGCGTGTCTTTGGCCATGGTCGGTCTCTGCTAGAGCGGGGAATCCCGCGTGTGAATCAGTGGATCAACGAATCAGGGTCATCACGCCTTGGCGGCGGTCTTCTTGCGGGTCGTGGTCTTCTTGGCGGTGCCAGCAGCGGCGGCGGTCTTCGCGGGCTTCTTGGCGCTGCCGCTGGCGGCCTTCGCACGGTCAGCGGTGCGGATCACGCTGAGCTGCGAGCCGTCGCGCGACGCGATGCGGACCTTCGAGCCGTCGCTCTTAGTCTCGAACCGCACGCGGGTGGGCTTGCCGCCCACCGCGGGGCTGACGTTGGAGATGTGGAACGAGCGGTCGACCTCGACCTGCCCGCCCTTGGGGTTGATGCGGGTGGGCTTGACCGTGCGGACCACGCCGGTGATGGCGGGGCCCTTGACGATCACGCGCTGGCCGTCGGGATCGACGGAGAGCACGGTGCCGGTCTTGCCGCGGAATTCGCCGGCGGTGATGACGACGTCGTCGCCTTTACGGACATGGGCTGGCATGGTTAGACGACCTCCGAAGCGAGGGAAACGATCTTCATGAACCCCTTGTCGCGGAGTTCGCGGGCGACGGCGCCGAAAATGCGGGTGCCCTTGGGGCTGGCGTCGGCGTTGAGGAGCACCACCGCGGAACGGTCGAAGCGGACGTACGAGCCGTCGGCACGGCGGGTGGACTTGGCGGTGCGGACGACGACGGCCTTGACCACGTCGCCGGCCTTGACGTCGCCGCCGGGGATGGCTTTCTTCACGGAGCAGACGCAGATGTCGCCCACGCCGGCCATCTTGCGGGTGAACTGCCCGCTGCCGGTGGAGCCCTTGAGGACGCGGATGACATAGGCGACCTTGGCGCCCGAGTTGTCCGCGACATCGCATCGTGATTCGGCTTGAAGCATGGGTAAGTCTCTTGTGAAAGAGGCGGTGGCTTTGGATCAGGCGTCCTGGGGAGCGCGCTCGAGCACGCGGACGAGCGTGAAGTTCTTGGTCTTGCTGACGGGGCGGCAGGGGGCGATCTCGACACGGTCGCCGGTGCGGCTCTCGTTCTTCTCGTCGTGGACCTGCAGCACGGAGCGGTTGCGGATGTACTTCCCGTACTTGGGGTGCATCGTGAGGTAGGAGACGACGACGCGGCGCGACTTGGAGCGCTTGTCGGACTCGACGACGCCGATGCGGGCGCCCTTGATCTTGGTTTGCGTGGTGCTCATGCCTTCACCTTGGTGTTCCTGCGGGCGTTCCGCTCGGTCAGCAGACGGGCGATGTCACGCCGCGTCTTCTTGAACTGGCTGTTGTCCTCGATCTTGTCGGTCGCGGCCTGGCAGCGCAGGTCGTAGATCTTCTTCTGTAGGCTCGAAGCCTCCAGAGCGATCTCTTCGTCGGTCATCTTGCGGATCTCGGCGGCCTTCATTGGGTCTGTCCTTGCGGGGATGCTGCGGGGGAAATCTGGGGACTTCGGTCCTGGTCTTGCGGTGACATCAGACGGCGGCGCGGCGCTTCACGAAGCGGCAGCGGACGGGCATCTTCATCGCCACGCGGATCAGCGCCTGCTTGGCGATGGTCTCGGGGACGCCGGCGACCTCGAAGATCATCGTGCCCGGACGCACCCGTGCGGCCCAGTACTCGACGTCGGCCTTGCCGGTGCCCATTCGGGTTTCCAGCGGCTTCTTCGAGATGGGCTTGTCGGGGAACACCCGCATAATGATCTTGCCCTGGCGCTTCAGGAAGTGCTGGCTGGCGACGCGGCCCGCTTCGAGCTGGCGCGCCGTCATCCAGCAGCCCGCGAGGGCCTGCAGGCCGAAGTCGCCGAAGGCAACATAGTTGCCCTTGGTGGCCTTTCGGTCGCGCACGCGGCGCATCTCTTTGCGGAACTTGACTCGCTTTGGCATCCGGGGCATAGGTTCGCCTCGATTTCAGTCTTGGGTCTTGAGTCTTGGGTCGGGTGAAAGGGACGGTGTCGGGATCAGCGGCGGCCGCGGGCACGCGGACGTGCGCCGGCGGCATCCGAGATGCCCTCTTCCTCAGTAACGTTCTGGCTGTACTCGCCGCGGTACACCCACACCTTGATACCGATCGTGCCGTAGGACGTGAACGCCTGAGCGAACCCGTACTGCACGTTGGCCTGGAAAGTGCTCAGCGGCATGCTGCCCATGCGGGTATCCATGCGGCGGGCCAGTTCGGCCCCGCCCAGACGACCGGCGAGCAGGATGCGGACACCCTTGGCGCCGGCCTGAAGAGCGGCCTCAGCACGCATCTTCACCACGCGGCGGTACGAGGCTCGCTTCTTGAGCTGCTCCGCCACCGCTTCGCCGATGAGCTGGGGGTCGATGTCGGGGTTCTTGATCTCGATGATCGAGATCGAGACCTTGCGGCCCGTCATGT
>CAYZFW010000448.1:0-2923 GCA_964477615.1 uncultured Phycisphaeraceae bacterium
ATCGCTGGTCACCGGCACAGCCTGCCCGCCGGTGGCGCTCATCACATAGATGTCGTACGAGCCAGCGCGATTGGAGGCGAAGGCGATCCGCCGACCGTCGGGGCTGACGCTCGGCATGACGTCCTGGGCGGCGTCGGAGGTGAGCTGCGTGATGGCCGTGCCGTCGACGCGCTTCATGTAGATGTCGCTGGTGGGACGGTGCCGGGTGGACGCGAAGAAGACCCACTGCCCGTCGGGAGAAACGGCGGGATCAAAGTCGGCACCAACGTCGGAGTTCGACACACGCAGCACATTCTCGGTGGACTCGAACGTCTCGGCCTGGTCGATGGACGCGTGATTGGTGGTGGGGGTCTCGCCAAAGATGTTGTACGTGGGGGCGCTCGAGAACCCGGCGCGGGTGCCGTCAGCAGTGGGGGCGGGGGCGGGAGTGGGTGCGGCCGCGACAGCGGGCGCATGAGTGCGCTCAGCAAAGGGATTCACCACCCGCCGCGGCGCGGGCTGCGGCACCAGCTCCGTCACCGCCTGAGCCTGGGGAGCGGACGCCGGCTTGGTTGAAGCACACCCTGACAGTGCGAGCAGGGCTGGCACGGCGAGAAGTCGGTTCCACGAAGTCAGGCTGGTCTGATGGCTCATCGCCGGTCTCCTTTGAGAGTGGATGCGGACGGGCGAGTCATCGGACGTTGGGTATGCGGACCTGAGTGAGACTCCGCGGAAAGCAGCGTGATGGGCACCCGGCTGGCGGGTTCGTCCCATGAACGTCCGAGAACTGCTGATCGTCCGTGAAACTGGCCCCCTTCAGCAATGTTTGGGTTCTGAGAGGGTGTTCTTTTTGACCCGCTCACCAAAATCGAGTTGGGATTTTGCTCGCAATCCCTTGCCAATCCCCGGATTGCGAGTATGTTTCATGGGTCGAGAGGCGAAAGCCCCTCGGCATGTACAGGTTTCGAGTCAGTCTCGACATTTCAAGACACAGATGTCCACCCCGCGATTTTGTGTTTTCGCGGGACGCTTCCCGGCACGTTCGTGACCGGGGCATTCAGGCACGACATGGTCGCACGCACAGGCGACCAACACCTTTTAGAGGAGTCAGAATCATGAAGACTGGGATGATCCTTGCTGCCGCCGGCGCCTTGACGGCTCTCGCTGGCAGCGCGAACGCCGCCGCGTTCCTCACGTTCCTCGACCCCGCCGGCGCCCGCGAGGTCAAGTACACCGCCCCCACGGGTGACGAGGGCTTCGGCACTCTCACCGCCACCGCCACCGTCGATTTCCAGATCGACCTCACCGACCATGGCCTGGGCGTCGTTGTGTTCGACAACGTCACCTACCGCAAGACCGCCAAGGTCAGCGCTGCCACCATGCAGGGCTCCTCGTTCCGCGCCGAAGTGTTCGACGCTGAGTTCTCCTACACCGATGGCGCCAACACCATCCTGACCGGTACCTTCGGCACCGGCACCCAGGGCGGCCCCAACGGCGGCGACCTCTTCATCAACGGCCTCTCCGGCTCGCTGACCAGCAACGCCGACGCCGTCGGCGGCTCGCTCGGCTACGTGTTCGGCAACGCCCCCATCCAGGCCGGCAACCCCGGCGCGGGCGCTGACCTCAACGCCCTGCTCGCCACCGTCCAGCTCGCCTTCGGCGCGGCCATCGACGGCAACTGGACCCTCACCGGCATCACCCCCCGCCCGAACGTCTTCGAGATCGGTGGCGAGAACTTCCTCGTCTCCTTCGACTCGAACGCCGCGTTCTCCGGCACGGTTGACATCGTCCCCACCCCCGGCACCGCCGCCCTCGCCGGCATCGGTCTGCTGATGGGTCTCCCCCGCAACCGCCGCAAGGCCTAATGCGAAACCGCGAGGTTTCCCAACCTCGGGCCATGCCGCCCGAGGCTCCGTGGGGGGCCTGAACGCCTCGTTGATTTCTCGGAACCCCGGCCCGGACTGGCCGGGGTTCTTTCTTTTTTGCCTCGCCCGAAAGCGAGTCAGCCGCGTCCGCGCGACTCACGGCGTCATCACCGAGAGTCGCGGCACGGGCTTCCCAATTGCGCATCAACGGATGCCGGTCTCGGCGCGTCTACTTCCCCGACGGCTTCCCAAGCACCTCCAGCGTCGACAGTGTGAACAAGGTCACGCCCGTGCGGATCGTCGGTTCGGCGTCGGGCAGGAACATCGGCGAGTGTGGCCCCGGGATCAGCATCGTGCGGCCCTTGGCGGCTGCATCGGCGAAGAGGTCCGCGTTCACCGACCCGATGCGGAACTGGATCGACGGCGCGCGGGCCGTCGCGCCGAAAACGCCGAAGTCTTCCGAACCCATGACGGGATCGAGATCAGTCACGCGGCCATCGCCCAGCGAAGCGCGGAGCATCGCGGCCAGGCGGGCGGTGAGCGCCGGATCGTTCTTCACCACTTCATACCCCTCGTGCGGGCGGAGATCGATCAGCGGCTCCCTGGGTGCGCCCGCCGCCGCCGCCTCGGCCTTTGCGATCCGCTGGATCGCCTCGATCACGCGGGCCTGCACCTCGGGCTTGTACGTCCGCACCGTCAGTTCGAGTTTCGCCTCGTCGGGGATGATGTTCCGTTTCGTCCCGGCGTGGAAGGTGCCCACCGTCACCACCGCCGAATCCAGCGGGTTCACCTCGCGGGCCACGATCGTCTGTAGCGTCGTCACGATGCGCGACGCGATCACGATCGGGTCGATCACTAGGTGCGGCGTCGAGCCGTGCCCGCCGCGGCCGTACACCACGATGTCCACCGAGTTCGACGCCGCGAACACCGGCCCCGGTGTAACGCCGATGTGCCCCGCGGGCATGCGGCTGTCGACATGCAGGCCGAGGCAGAAGTCCGGCTTGGGGAACCGCTCGAACAGCCCGTCTTTGACCATCGCCGCCGCGCCCGCGAACCCCTCCTCGGCGGGCTGGCAGATC
>CAYZFW010000449.1:0-2916 GCA_964477615.1 uncultured Phycisphaeraceae bacterium
GCACGCCTCCCCCGCCCGTCTGCGTGGGTGACCTCAACGGCGACCTCCTTGTCAACGTCGCCGACCTCACCATCTTCCTCGGCCAGTTCGGCAAGACCTGCGCCCAGGTGGCCCCGGCTCAGTGCGCCGACTTCAACAGCGACAACGTCGTCAACGTCAACGACCTGACGACCTTCCTCGGCCGCTTCGGCCAGTCGTGCGCGCCCTGATGCTCGGCATCACGACCTGAAGCATCCCGTGTGATCCCCGAAGCCCCGAGGCCCCGCCTCGGGGCTTTTCATTGGCGCAGAGTTTGGCGCGCGTGCCATCCCCGGTTGGGCCTGTGACGCGCACCGGGCCGTCCGAAAACGCGGGGGCGTGAAGCGCGGCCCTGATCCAACCGATTCACGGGGGACGGTGCGCGCGGGCCTGTGGACCAAGTGGCTTCTCAGTACCCCGGCGATTCAGGAGAGGCAGGCACGATGCAGACCGGCGGATCAACTGAGTCATCGGGCACGGTCGAGTCGAACGACCGCGCCGCCTCCGACGCCGCCGCGACGTCTTCGTTTGCCGCGGGTTCCGCGCGCTACAGGCGTCCCGCTCGGCTTGAGCGCCCGGTGACCGCGTCGCTCCGGGCGTGCATGCTCACCGTCGGTGTCGCGGGGGCGACGGGCCTGAGCGTGCTCACCGGTCACGCCCTGGGCTTCGGCCTGCGTGCCAGCGTCATGTTCGCGCTGCCGCTGGGTTTCTTCGTGGGGTTTCTCTTCGCGCTGCTGCTGATCCTGCTGCCGGCGCGCCGCTTCGCCGCCCAGCTGCACGAGTTTGCGCAGCGCGTCGAACGCGTGAGCGACGCCGACCGCGAGGGCGGCTTCGACGACCTGCTCTACCTTGAGGACGACCACGACCTCGCGCCAATCGCACGGAGCGTGCACACCGCGCTCAGTTCCGCCCACGCCGACAGGCTGGAGGCCGCACGCCTCCGCCGCGAGATCGATCACCGCGTCACCGCCGCCACGCGTGTGAACACCGCGCAGCTCACCAAGCTCTCGACGACCGACGAACTTACCGGTCTGCTGAACCGCCGCGGGTTCGAGAGCACCATCGCGGCGATGTTTAACAACTGCGCCGCGGGCGGCCAGGAACTGGCGGTCGTTGCGATCGACCTCGACCACTTCAAACGCCTCAACGACACCTGCGGGCACGACAAGGGCGACCTGGCCCTGAGGGCCGCGGGCGAACTGATGAAGGCGGGCACCCGCGAGGGCGACGCCGCCGCGCGCGTGGGCGGAGATGAACTCTTCCTCCTGCTGCGTGGCGTGAAGGGTGATAAGAGCGTGGCCATCGCCGGGCGTCTCGCCGACCTGTTTTCCAGACACCCCAGCAGCAAGGGCCTGCCCTGGCCCACGATGTCGATGGGCATCGCCCTGGCACGGGCCCATAAGGCCCGCTCGCCCGAGCACCTCCTGCAACTGGCCGACGCGGCCCTGTACGCCGGGAAGCAGGCGGGGCGGGCACGCTGCGTGGTCTACGATCCCGATGTCAACCCGCTGGCCCTGAACCCGGGGACGATGAACCCCCAGGCCCGGGCCGCGTAGAGCAGTGGCAAGCGGACGATCGTCAAGGTTTCACACGCTGGCGGTTGAGTCGCCGATCTGCACTCTGCCCAGTCCCACTCCCGATCCCCGAACCCTGATCCCCGAACCCCGCTCTTGCTCCCCAAACCTCCAAAGCCCGTCCTCGCGTTGGTCATGCTCGCCTCGCTGGCGACCATCGCCATCGGGATCACCGCGTGCTCGCTCGCCGTGATCGAGGTCTTTCGTACGCCCAAGATCAACCAGTTGTACTTCCTCGCGGCGTTCGAGCTGCTGGCCGTGTTCGCCGGGGCGGTTGGTGTGCTGACGGCGCTGGGGAGGTTCAAGGCCGGGCCCGCTCTGGCCATGCTCAGCGTCTCCGGTCCGATGATCGTCGGCGCGATGCTCGGCGAGCCGGCCCTCTCCGCGCGGCTGCTGGGGCAGCCGGTTGAGCCCATGGTGCTCTCGGGGGTCCCCATCAAGTTTCTCGCGCTGGCCCAGCTCGGCTGCGGCGTGGTGCTGATGCTGTGCGCTTCGCTCACCGTGTTCGCACGCAACCCCGCCCGCTCGTACTCGTACCTCTTCCGCGCGTTCCTCGGGGCGTTGCCGCTCGTCGCCGCCGTCCTGATGGTGAAGTACCTCCCGAAGGTCTTCCCCGGCGCGGGCACGGCGGTGAAGATCGGCGTCAGCACCGTGGCGTTCTTCGTCTTCGTCACGTTCCTCTCGATCGCCGGCCACTGCCTCATCCGCGCGTACGAGTCAGGACGCCCGGAGGAGTACGAGGCCAAGCCGGATGAGAACGCCGCGAGCAAGCCCGCGAGCGCTTGAGGCTGTGGGCGTGGCGCGGAGGAACCGGCGTTTCCGCCGAGCCCGGCGCGACACCGTCATCGCAGCGGATTCCCATACAATACGGCTCCTTTGACTCGGACCCGGAGCGCCGATGCCCACCCACACGCCACATCTGTTCGGAGCGGTGTTGATGTCCAGCACGATTGTCCTCGGCGCCTGCGCCGGCAAGAGCGCCAGTCCCTCGCGGCCTTTAGAGGTCTCGACCCCGGCAGCCGCCGCCCCAGCCGTTCTCTCGGTTGCGAACGCCAACCTCCGCGCCGAGTTTGTGCCCGCGATCGATCGCTACACCTTCTTCGGCCCCGCCTCGGCGGGTGCGCCGAACATGCTCCACGTCACCGGCCTCGACCGCACCCCACCCGCCAACGGCGACTACACCTTCTTCGGCGGCGCCTACTCCTGGTTCGCCCCGCAGAACGGCGAGCGCGGCTGGAAGGACACCGCGGGCAAGGCCTCGCCGTGGCCGCCCGACCCGCTGATGGACATCGGACCTGCGGTGCTCACCGCGCGGAGCGCCCGC
>CAYZFW010000450.1:0-2907 GCA_964477615.1 uncultured Phycisphaeraceae bacterium
CAAGCCCGGGAATGTACTGGTCGCACAGGACGGTAGTCCGCGTCTCTTGGACTTTGGTATTGCCGGCATCACGAACCCGCAAGCCGCGGACGCGCTCGGAGCACCCACGATCACCATGGGATCTGCGATGACGCCCGAGTACGCCAGTCCGGAACAAGTCCGAGGCGAGCGGATCGGGATCGGGAGCGATGTGTATTCCTTGGGGGCGCTGCTCTACGAGTTGCTCTCGGGTTCGCGGCCGCACATCTTTCGGAATCGCTCCGATGCAGAGATCCGCAGAGTCGTCTGTGAGGATCCTCCGATCCAGCCAAGTAAGGCGTGCCGGGGAACGGCGGGCGGAATCGCGGGAGCCAACGAACCGAAAGCCGACAAGGAAAGCTCCGCGTCACTCAGAGGCCACACACCTGCTTCGCTGGCCCGCGTGCTCTCTGGCGATCTCGACAGCATTGTTCTGACGGCAATGCGAAAGGAAGTGCACCGGCGTTATCGAACAATTGCCGAGTTGATCGACGACATCGAGCGATATCTTGCCGGTATGCCGGTTCGCGCAATGCCGGATACGCCGATGTACCGTGTGGGAAAGTTCCTGCGTCGGCATCCATCAGCGGGGCTCGCGGCCGTTGTCATCATTCTTGTGATCACCGTTTCGGGGATTCTCAACCGCGTTGAGCGTCAGCGTTCTATCGACGCCTTGCGACAGCGCGAGGAATTCGCACAGCGGATTGAGCGTCTCGAGCTTGAGGTGCAGGAATTGGGTACCAGCGGTGCGAGTCTGAGCGAAACCGCGAGCATCGCGCTCGCGAGGCTTCTCATCGCCGCACCCCCAAAGGTAGGACCTGCTTCGTACGAGTTTGAGGTCTGTCAGTTGGGGCTGTCGCTTGAAGACGACCTTCGAAGATACGCCGGAGCAAGGCTGCCTTCGTCGCTGACTTCGGCACAACTCCGACTTCGGCGAATCGCGGACGCCATTGTCCGTGGCGAACCCTTGGACGCTGAACTCATGCGGCCGGGTCCTGCAAAAGAGGTACCCGTGAAAGTTGATCCCTACGACTTCACGATTCCCGAGTTGTAGACGTCCCGGGACACGTCCCCCGCAACCCCACCCCGCCCGCGCACTACAGTCTCGCGTGACCACCAACGACACCCCCGCGCCCCGCCCGTCCCAGCGCACCACAGCCGCGGCCGCCGCGACTTTCCTCGCCGTCGCCGCCCTCCTTGCCGCCGCCGCGGGCACCGCGTGTTCCAGCAAGCCGCACGACGTCGCCTACGGCACGGCGACCGCCAACGAAGGCACAGGCACCGTCGAGGCCACGCCGGGCGTCATCTCCGAAGACCCATGGTCCTTCGGCGACGTCAAGGGCAACATCGTCCGCACCGAGCACTACCGCATCTACACCACCGAGAAGAACCCTGTCATCAAGTCGCGCATGCTCACCTTCGTCGAGTACGCGCTGGCCCACTACCGCACGGCGCTCGGCCCGCTCCCCGCGCCGCCGCAGCGGCTCGATACGTACCTCATGGACAACCGCCCGCAGTGGGAGCGCCTCACGCAGCGGCTCATGGCCGATCAGGCCGCGGAACTCACGCGCATCCAGCGCGGCGGGTACGCCTTCAACGGCATTGGCGTGTATTACGACCTGGGCCTGTTCGACACGCTTGCCATCGCCGCACACGAAGGCTGGCACCAGTACACCCAGCGCACCTTCAAGGACCCGCTGCCGTCGTGGCTCGAAGAGGGCGTCGCCGTCTACATGGAAGGCCACCGCTGGGCCGGCGGCGTGCCCACGTTCATCCCCTGGGCCAACCTCGAGCGCTTCGACCAGCTCCGCAAGGCCGCCTCGCGCGACGCCATCATGCCGCTGAAGAAGGTCATCACCTCCAAGCCGCAGGACTTCATCGGCGACGGCGACTCCTCGCTTCTGGACTTCTACGCCCACGTCTGGGCCCTCACGCACTTCATCAACTCCGCCGAGGGCGGCAAGTACCGCGAGAAGTTCCGCGACCTTCTCGACGACTGCGTCCGCGGCGGACAGCGCCGCACCATTGCGAGCAAGCTCAGCGAGCGCGCCGCGATCAACGCGCTCGCCACGCGCTCCGGCCCCGCGGTGTTCCAGGCGTACTTCAACGACGACCTCGACGAAGCCGGGCGCGAGTTCCAGTCATTCGTGACCCGCCTCATCGCGCCCGGGACACGCGACCAGATCGTGCAGGGCAAGGAGCCGACGAGCGCTCTGACTCCTTCACGCCCCTGATTTCGATGTGGAAAACGCTCTGAGAAAGTGAAAATGGGCGCTCCGATAATGACTGGCTGAAGCAAGCCAGTGTTGCGTTGCGATCCAAAATCCATCCCACATTTAGCGGCGAAACCCTCCCTGATCACGGGAACCGCACAGGCCGACGTCCCGTATCGCTCAGCACGCAAGGAATTCTGGCTGGGAATCGTGGAAGCGGCGCATGGAAAGCCGCGAAGGATGAACGGATTTCTTGCAAGCATCGTGGAAATCGGGTACATTCATCCTTGGAAAAGGGCGGTTCACACCGCGACAAGTAGAGAGTTCTCCGCACGTCCGATAACTGTCGGCAAGCGGTCATTCTGCCCTGTGTGCTTCGGGCATCGGTATCAGCCTCGGCCTCAGTCTCTGCCGCACACAGGACCAACCCAGGCTTCCCTCTTACTCAACGCCCCGGACTTGCAGCCATGCAGGTCTGGGGTTTTGCTTTGGGCGAGTCATCAGGCACTTGGCACTGGGCATCGGGGGGGCAAAGTGAAAAGCGAAAAGCGAAAAGTGAAAATCAGGATCGTTTGATTGGGAGCGCGCATCAGGTCGCGTGGCTCTCTCTCTGCTCATCGGCGACGCCAGCAACTGCCCGCAAGCCCCCGATACCCTCCCTCCGAATCTGTGCTCT
>CAYZFW010000451.1:0-2893 GCA_964477615.1 uncultured Phycisphaeraceae bacterium
GGGGGGGGGGGCCGGGGGGCGGGGGGCGGGGGTGGGGGGTCGGGGGTTGGGGGGGTCGATGACAAGCTTCGGGACAAAGGCGAGAAACCGGCGGGATTTCCCGGTCGATGTCGTACTGTTGGGTGTTGACCTTTCGAGGAGCGAACGCTGCGGCAGGGCATGGTTTCACTTCGGGTGCGATTGGTGACGGCCGGTGCGGCTGTGGTCTTTGCGTGCTCGGGAGCGCTGGGGCAGTTTGGTGTGGTGCCTTCGCCTCCGCCGCCGTTTGTTCCGAACTGGGAGGGCGGGACTTTCAATCGGGATGCGCTGGCGGGGTTCTTCCGCGCTGCGGCGCTGGGTCGGGTGGACATCGTGTGCATCGGCGACTCGAACCAACTTCTCAACGGGCGCGGGTGGGACGAGGCGTACCTCCGCGCGGTGAGCGAGCGGTGGGGGCTCTACGCCACGGGGCTTGTGTCGGGCGGCGAGAACGGCGGGAACGGCGCGGGAACGGGGTGGACGTATCAGGGGCTTTTCCCGCCGGCGGGGCAGGGGTTCACATTCGGCGGGGCGCTGGGCGCTGTTGACCCGGTGCTCAATGCAACGGCGCTGCTGCAACCTCTGGGGCCTTTGAGCGTTGCGCCGGGGACGGCGGTGAACGCGAGTGCGAACCTCGGCATGCTTGTGAGCGGCGACAGCCCGCTGGATGTGAACTCTCCGCTGCGCTACTGGCTGGCGCACGGCACGTTCCCGCCCGCGACCGGCGCATGGCTGCGTCCCAGCGCACGGCTGGCGGACGAGCCGTACTCCGACGTCGCTACGGCCGGTGCGCCGGTGAACGCCGCGACGGCGGGTGGGTCGGCGCAGGGCATCGGCTTGACGTGGCTGGATGTGCCCGCGGCACCCGGTCCGACCCCCGCCCCCCGGGGGGCGCTGAACTTCCGGCCCACGGTCTTCGGCGAAGAGTTCGCGGGGCCGATGACGGTGTACTTCCAGCGCGTGGAGAACACGGAGAAGTCTCGCGGCGCGAGCGTTCACACGCTGTACGGCTTCGGCGGGCAATCAGCCCGCGACATGGGCGAGGCGCTGCTGGCGACGAGCGACGCCGGGCTTTCGCTGTATTTCTCGATGGTTCGGGCGCTGCAGGGGCCTCAGAAGGCGGTGCTGGTGCGCATCGGCACGGGGGTGAACGACCGTTCCGAGACACTGCCCTCGCTCGGGGCATCGCCGGTGACGCCGGGCAATTTGCCCGCGGCGTTCAAGGCGAACGTGCGGGCGGTGATCGAGCGGGTGCGGGGCGTGTGGGCGATGAACAACTGGTCGCAGGACGAGTTGTACTTCGTGCTGGGGATCAGCACGCCGCTGATGGGCCCGCCGGATGACTCGCTGATGCAGGCGTACCGCGTGGCGGCGGACGAGTTGTCGCTGGAGGTGCCGCGCACGGCGGTGACGCACTTCGAGCGGCTGACGGCGGTGCGTGAGCTCTCGGCGAACGACTGGCTGCTGTTCGATATCGACACGTTCCACCTGGAACCGCCGGGGCACGCTGAGATGGCACGGCGTGAACTCGGCAGCGCGGGGGCTTCGGCGGCGTGGATTGATGAGAACCTCGACGGGGCGATCGACGCCGAGGATCTGTACACGCGGCATGTGCTGGCACAGAACATGTCGCAGGGTGGGATGGGCTCGCAGCCCGCGCCGCCGGAGGCGACACCGAGGCTGATGATGCGCGCGGTGCGGTGGGATGAGGCGGGTGATCTCGGCGCGGGGCGGTGAAGGATCAGCGCGACGGCCGAGCGAGCAGCCATTCGATGCACTCTCGCAGCACCGCGCCGACGACGAGTGTGTGGCCTTGTCCTTTCGCTTCGCGGAGTTCGACGGGGAGGCCTTCTTTCTGCGCCGCCTCCGCCGCGGCGCGGACGCGCTCGGCGGGGATGATGCGGTCAAACTCGGCGGGGTAGGCCAGCACGGGGGCGCTGGCCTGGCCGGGCGAGAAGGGCCGCAGGCCGGCGATCGCGGCAACGCCGGCGATCTTGTCATTGCGGGCCTGGGCGAGGCCCGAGGCGGCGATGGCGCCCATCGAGTGCCCCACGAGATAGACGCGCGATTCGTCGATGTCGTAGCGGGCCTTCATCGACGTGAGCAGGTCGTCGAGGACCTTGGGGTTGGTGGTGAAGGCGTAAGCCAAGGGGGCGGCGACGATGAAGCCCATCTCGTCGGCGAGGGAGCGGATGACGCCCTCGCCGTAGCCGAACATGAACATCGATTCGTCGGCCCCTGCGCCGTGGAGCGCGATGACGAGAGCCGGGCGCACGCGCTGAGTAAGCACGTCGGCGGGCGCGTGGGTCCACACCGGCACGCTCACCGGCGCGTCTTCGGTACCGGAGCGGAACGCGCCGTACACCAGACCGGGGCGGGCCTTGTAGGGGTCGTTCCCGGCGGCGAGAGACGCGGCTTCCATCGCGAGTTCGCTCTCGAGTGTGTTCGGATCGATGAGGAACTCGGTCGTCTTCGATTCGGAGGGCGCGTCCTTCAGCATCGCGAGGCGAAGTCTGAATGACGCGAAGGCGTCGAGAAGCGCGGCGTTGCCTGCATGGGCCTTCTCGGCCGCGGCGAGTTTGGCTTCGAGGGCGGAACGCACATCGGCGCGGGATGCGGAGACGACGGTCCATGCTCCGACGGGCCAGACGAACCCGCCCTCGCCGATGAGGTTCACCGTGTATCTCCCCGGCGGGAGCGATTTGGTCATGTCTGCCAAGGTGATCGAAACCCCGGCGTTCGAGAGCGCGGCCCGCACGTCCGGGATCGCGAGCAGCGCACCGCGGGCTTTGGTCGCGGTGGTGAGTGTGGCGGTGCGGCCACTACAGCACCGGGCAGGAGTCAGACCCAATACATCATCTTTTCGATTTTGCAG
>CAYZFW010000452.1:0-2888 GCA_964477615.1 uncultured Phycisphaeraceae bacterium
CGCCAGAAACTCCCCGCGTCCCCGTTCAGCCTGGCCCCGCGGGGTATCACCGTCGATGCGGCGGGGAACGTCTGGGTGGGGGGGAGCGTCGGCGTGGGGGGCACCATGGACACCGGCGCGTTCCGGGTTGGGGGCAGTCGGTCGACGCACACTCAGGGTGCCCACCTCGAGTGGAACAAGACCGGCGGCGACGGCGCCACGTGGCTGCTCAACCAGAGGGGGCTCGGCGGCGGCGGGTTCATCTTCGGCGAAGTCAACGACCTCGACACGGTGACCGAGAGGATGCGCATCGACGGCGCCGGCAACGTCGGCATCGGGACGAACTCGCCCCTTCTCCGCCTCGATGTCGCGGATGGAAGCACCATCGGCAGCAGTTTCGCCATCGGAAGTAACGTGTCCCAAGATCCCGCGAACCGGGGCACCAAGGTCGGCTTCGGCTGGGCCTTCAACGACAACTGCGGGCCGAACTTCACCGGCATGAGGGTCGATGTCGTGCAGGTGGTGGGAGGGACCTGCAGCAACGGCAACTCGTTCGACCTCGCCTTCTGGACCGGAGCGTGCGGCGTCGCGTGCCCTCGTGAGGTCATGCGGATCAACGGCCGCGGCAACGTCGGCATCGGGACGGCGACGCCGACGAGAGGAAAACTCGAGGTCGTCGGTACATTCGGCGTGAACAACGGCGCCGCCACTCACGCCTTCTTGATCCCGAGCGGAGTAGGGCCCAATGCCGGGGTGCTTCCGAACATCCCAGTCTCCATCTACACGTCCGGGGACATCCACGCGCCGGTGTTCCGAGCGTTCTCCGACGCCCGCATCAAGAACATCCAGGGCCGTTCCGACGGCGTGAAGGACCTCAACACGCTGCTCGACGTCGAGATCACCGATTACACCTTCAAGGACACCATTGCCAAGGGCACGGAAGCGCAGAAGAAGGTCATCGGCCAGCAGTTGGAGCAGGTCTACCCGCTCGCCGTGCGCAAGACCAGCGACATCATCCCCGATATCTACAAAAAGGCCCCGGTGCAGGGCGGGTGGGTGATGCTCGGGACTGATCTCAAAGTCGGCGACAAGGTCCGCGTGATCGGGATGGACGCCCAGACTGAGAGCACCGTCGCCGAGGTGAAGGACGGCGCGTTCCGAGTCGCCGACCTGCCCGCGGGCGATGAGGTGTTCGTCTACGGGCGCGAGGTGAGCGACTTCCGCACGGTGGACTACGAGGCCATCGCGATGCTGAACGTCTCGGCCACGCAGGAACTGGCGCGGCAGAACATGGCCCAGCAGAAGCGGATCGAGGAACTGGAATCGCAGCGTGCGTCGGTCGAGGCCCGTCTGGCCAAACTCGAAGCGGCCCTGGCCGACAAGAGCGCCGCCACGGCGTCGAAGTGATGCGAGGGTCTCCTCCCCGTGCCACTGCTGGCTCCGACCCCGGGGGGCGGAGACAGCAGTGCCGGTACGCCGGAGACTCCCGAGCAATCGCACTGATGTCGGCCTGAAGACAGGCCGCCATCAGTGGCACGACTCCTTGCTTCGTCTTACCCACCATGCAATACGGGCCACCGCCCACTCTCGGGGTGAATCAGATTCCGGCCCGTTGAAAAGGACCGTTCCATGACACCTAACCATGACCACACCCTCGCCGCTGGCGCGGCGAACACCAGCCAGAGGCTGGTGCCACCAAATGCGGGGAAATCCCCGCTGGCCCTGCGTCTCGCGGCGTATGCCGCCGCGCTCGCGCCTGCGGCGTTCCCCATCGCCGACCCTGCGTCGTCACCGGTGTACGGCGACATCGTGCGGATCACCATCGGCGGGACGTACCAAACGTACTTGTTGAGTTATTACGGCGTCCCGCTGTTCGGCCCTGTGCCGGGTGATACCACGCCGTTCAGTTACTCGATCGATGTGGACACCGACCTGGACACCGATCCGTCGTTCATCCCCGTCGGCGCATCGACAGTCTTCGGTCCCCTCCAACATGATCTCCACGCCTATTCATTGGCGAGCATCGTCGGCAGCAGCCTCACACTCAACAACCAGACCTGGACCACCCCGGAACTCGTCACGGTCCCCTACTCAGGCCCGGGATGGGGCGACGGTACGCCGAAGTATCTCTGGATGGACGCCGAACTCCCCGGCAGGAAGCCCGCGCGGGTCCTGCTGCAAGCGGACCGGGCCAGCCCCGATCGCCGTCTGCGCATCGGACGGGCCGCGGTGGACGATGGTTTCGCTGGGATTTTTCTGAACTCCCGGATCAGGGCACCGGAGTTTCTCCAGAGTGGCCAATTCTTGGACGAGATCGCTTCAACTGGTTCCTACACCGTCACCACCCAGGTCCTCTCCCGCACCTATTCCCGCGTGGCCTCGACCATCGACTCCGGCGGCGCGACGCGAACGAGCACCGACAACCTCTACACCATGCGGGCCACCATCGGCCAGCACGACGCCGCCCCGCCAACCACAGGCACCAGCCCAACCGGCAACTACATCCTGCGCCCCGGCTATTGGGAGAACCTCGCTCCGCCGCCCCCGCCGCCGTGCCAGGGCGACCTCAACGGCGACGGCCTCCGAAACGTCGCCGACCTCACCACCTTCCTGGGCAACTTCGGCCAGACCGTTCCCCCCGGCCTGCCCGCCGCCGACTTCAACAACGACAACCTCATCAACACCGCCGACCTCGTGACATTCCTCGGCAACTTCGGCGTGCCCTGCCCGCCGTGAGTGCCGAGTCGGTAACGCCCCCTTTCCCACGTCCACATGCAGGGGCACCGGAGCAACGCTGTTGCTTCGGTGCCCTTTTCCGTTTGGGACAAACAGGGTGAGGGTCGTGTCCGAACCTCAGCCAAACAAGACATTGAAACATTTGTTCGAAATCCCGCACCCGCAGCCCCCAC
>CAYZFW010000453.1:0-2875 GCA_964477615.1 uncultured Phycisphaeraceae bacterium
GCGGGGGCTGAGATCGAGGCGATGGAACTCGCCGCGGCGGCACTGGATGTCGCGATGGTCGAGCAGTCCGGCGGGGTGTCGTCTCTCGAGGCGATGCCGGCGGCTGTGATGGCTTCCATCGCGAGTGAGGCGGGACGGTTTGTTGGATCGAAGGCTGAGGCTCCTGCGGCATCGCTGCGGTTGTCGCGGCGTGAGGATGACGCGGTGATTGCCCGCGCGCCGGCGGCGGTTGTTGCGACTGTTGGGCGCGGGGCGGGTGGTTCGGGCGGGGCGGCGTGGCTGGGGTGGCTCGCGGCGGCGGCGGGGATCGCGATCGCGGCGAGCGCGTGGCTGCCGAGGCTTTCGACGACCGGCGGGCGCGGAACGGGCGCCGGGGCCGTGGCGAACGCGGCGCTTTCGATTGATGACCTGAAGGCCGCGGCGGGGACGATCGAGATCGCTTGGAAGCCGCTGCCTGATGAGACGTGCAAGGAGAAGTGTGCCGGGCGCGTCGTTTGGAACAACGACTTGCAGCAGGGGTACATGACGTTCAAGGGGCTCGCGGTGAACGACCCCTCGAAGTTCCAATACCAGCTATGGGTTTTTGACGGGGCTCAGAAGCACCCGGTGGACGGGGGCGTGTTCGACATCCCGGCGGGCGCTGTGGCGAAGGCCGGGGCGGACGGCGAGGTGATCGTGCCGGTGGTGGCGAAGATCCGGGTGGAGACGCCGCAGGCGTTTGCGGTGACGATCGAGAAGCCCGGTGGGGTGGTGGTGAGTGATCAGTCGCGGATTGCGACGTTGGCGCCGGTGAGCAAGGGGTGAGGGGTGGGGGGCACACACGGTCAGGGGTTGGCTGACGTGGTGGGGGTGGGGGCGGGGGCGCGGGGTGGTTGAAATGGCGGAGCGGTGATACCCAATTAAGGCTGGTTTCTCCATCGATGCCTTTGACCAGGAGTGGGTGTGGACCAGCGCGACGCAAGCAGGCTGTTCGTGTGGACCGGGGTTCTTGGGATCGCCGCGACGGCGGTGTATCTCACGAAGACGTTTGTGCCGATGCCGTTCAAGGCGCACGTAATGGTGTGCATGGCGTTCGGGCCGTTGATCGTGGCGGGTGCGCCGGGGATGGGGCGGTATCTCAAGCGGGGTTCGGAGAGCCTGCTGATCGACACGGCGGCGCGGTTCTCCGTGATCGCGGGGGCGTTCCACCTGGCGATGACGTGCGTGCAGACGACGACGGTGATGATCATGCGGGAGCGGATCGCCGCGGCGGAAGAGCCGGCGAAGGCGGCGCTGCGGCAGATGCTCGGCTCGGTACACACGGTTCAACTCGGGCTGTGCTTCTGCTGGGACTTGTTCATTGCGCTGGCGACGCTGCTGTTCGGGGTTGCGATGCTGCGGCGCGCGGGGTGGTTCCGCGTGCTGGGGGCGCTGGGGCTGCTGATCGGCGGGGTGTTCCTTGGGATGAAGCTGTGGACGTATCCGATCCCGCCGGGAGAGGCGGGGCTGTTTGACCTTGGGCCTGGGATGGGCGCGTGGTACATGGTGTTCTCCGTGGTGATCTTGCTGACGGCGCGGAGGGACACTCGGGGGAACTGACTTGGCGCCACGGCGGTAAGTCAGTGGGACGGGGCGGTGACGCTGGGGAGCATCGAAGTCCGTTGGAACGGACTTCGGTGGCACGGGATCAGTAGTGGTGCGGGGTTTGCTTCTGCGTGGTAGGTTGTTTGCTTGTTGCGTTCCCGGGCTTTGGCGTGGTGCTGCTGCTTGGGGGCGGATGATGCGAGCGGGCTTTGTACATTCCTCCTTCTTCCAACACGCGTGACATGCTTCGGCTGACGCTCACGCCGGGGGTGGGGCCGATTCTGGCTCGGCGGCTGGTTTCGCAGTTTGGGACGCTCGAGCGGATGCTGCGGGCTTCGGCGAGTGATCTGCGGCGGGTGGAGGGGATCGGGGAGAAGTTGTCGGGGAAGATCGCCGCGGGGCTGCGGGAGAGTGAGAAGTTGGCGGCGGCGGAGATTGAGCGGTGCGAGCGGTCGGGGGTGAGGCTGATCGCGTCGGGCGAGGCGGGGTACCCGGCGCTGCTGGCGGAGACGCGGGATGCGCCGCCGGTGCTGTATGTGCGGGGCGATGCGGGGGCGCTGACGCGCGGGTTCGCGGTGGGGATCGTGGGGTCGCGGCACTGCACGGCGTACGGGATCGAGCAGGCGGAGCGGTTCGCGGGGTTTCTTGCTTCGAGCGGGCTGGTGATCGTCAGCGGCGGGGCGCGGGGGATCGATTCGGCGGCGCACCGCGCGGCGGTGCGGGCGGGCGGGAGCACGGTGGCGGTGGTGGGATGCGGGCTTTCGCACTGTTATCCGCCGGAGAATGCGGAGCTCTTCGAGAGCATGTGCGCCGCGGGCGGGTGCGTGGTGAGTGAGCTCCCGCTGGATACGTCGCCGACGGCGGATAACTTTCCGGCGCGGAACCGGATCATCTCGGCGCTGAGTTTGGGTGTGCTCGTGATCGAAGCGCCCAAAGGGAGCGGGGCGCTGATCACGGCGCGGTGCGCGATCGATGAGCACGGGCGCGAGGTGCTGGCGGTGCCGGGCCGGGTGGACTCGGCGGCGAGCGAGGGGTCGAACGAACTGATCAAGAAGGGCGAGGCGGCGATGGTGACCTCGCCGGGGGATGTGCTGGAGGCGCTGGAGGCGGCGGCGCATCACCAGTGGCGCGGGACGCACGGGGCGCGGTTCGAGACGGCGGAGCCGACGGGGGTGAGCCGTGTGCAACTGCGGGAGGATGTGTTGTTTGGGCGGGAGGAGAAGGGGAGTGGGGGGGCGGCGGGGGCGGTGGTGGGAGGGGGATCGGGGCACGCCGGGGACGGCGTACCCCGGCACCCGCGCTCGCGGGGTGG
>CAYZFW010000454.1:0-2875 GCA_964477615.1 uncultured Phycisphaeraceae bacterium
AACGGGCAGATTCTCGACTTTGCCGATCTGGGCGTCCCCGAAGCGACCGTTGAGCGGCTGGGGCACATCCTTGATCACCCGCACGGCATGCTGCTGGTGACGGGGCCGACGGGCAGCGGCAAGACGAGCACGCTGTACACCGCGGTGAAGAGACTCAACACGCCGAACGTGAGCATTGTGACCATCGAGGACCCGGTGGAAATCCGCGTCCACGGCGTGCGCCAGGTGCAGGCCAACGCGGAGATCGGGTTCACGTTCGCGGGGGCGCTGCGGTCGATCCTGCGGCAGGACCCGGACATCATCCTCCTGGGAGAAATCCGCGACGCGGAGACGGCGCTGATCGCCACGCAGGCCTCGCTCACCGGTCACTTCGTGCTGAGCACGCTGCACACGAATGACGCGGCGGGCGCGGTGGCGCGGCTGAAGGATCTGGGCGTGCCGGGGTTTGTGATCACCAGTGCGGTGCTTGGGGTGATCGCGCAGCGGCTGGTGCGGAAGGTGTGCCGCGACTGCGCACAGCCTTCGAAGCCCGAAGCATCTCTGTTGCGACGGTTCGATGTAAGCGGGACCGATGACCGCTTCCTGAAGGGCGCTGGGTGCGCGCGCTGCGGAGGGTCGGGCTACAAGGGACGCATCGGCATCTACGAGATGCTGGAACTGACGGCGCAGGTCTCGGCGGAGATCGAGAAGGGTGTGCCCACGGCGGCGCTGAACACCTTCGCGACCTCGCACGGGATGACGCCGATGTGGCGCGACGGGCTGAACAAGGCGCGGCTGGGGATCACCTCGTTGGAAGAAGTGGCCGCGGCGGTGACGACCTTTGATCTGGAATCCGTGACGAATGTGAGGCTGGCGGCATGACGCAGCTGGCCTACCAGTACGAGGCGGTCGATGCGCGCGGCAAGTCGTCGCAGGGGATCATCCGCGCGGCGACGAAGCAGGATGCGTATCGCCGCATTGCCGCGGGCGGCGTGACGCCGGTGCGGATCCACGAAGCGAAGGCGCAGGCGGGCTCGCTGCTGTCGCGGCTTCGGACGCGCATTCGTCCGCAGGACGTGGCCCACTTCACGTATCAACTCAGCGTGCTGCTGGAGGCACGGATCCCGGTCGTGGAGTGCTTCCGATCGATCGCGGACCAGGAGCCCAATGCGAAGTTCCGCGCGGTCATTCTCGACATCGCCGCGGCGGTGCAGAGCGGAAAGACGATCACCGAGGCGCTTGCCGTACATCAGCGGCTGTTCGGCGAGGTGTACCTGCAGACGGTGCGGGCGGCCGAGACGAGCGGGAACATGATCAAGGTGTTGGCGCACCTGGCCGAGCAGGTGGAGGAGCAGGCCGAGATGCGCCGGATGGTCAAGGGCGCGCTGATGTACCCGGCGACGGTCGTCGCCGCGCTGGGGCTTGGGACGGCGTTCCTGGTGACGTTTGTGGTGCCGAAGTTCGCGGCGATGTTCCGCGGGCGCGGCGTGCCGCTGCCGTTCCTCACCGAGGCGCTCGACACGCTGGGGACTTCGATCCGCGGGTACTGGTATGTGTACCTTCTCGGACTCACCCTGGTCGGGTGGAGCGCACGCCTTGCGTGGCGTAACGCTCAATGCCGGGCCGTGATTGACCGAATACTGAACAAGACCCCTGTTCTTGGGGGCGTGCTGACTGGCCTTGCCGTTTCGCGTTTTGCGTCGGTGTTCGGGCTGTGCCTCTCGTCGGGGCTCGGTCTGATCGAGACGCTCGAGATGGCCGGGAAAGCCAGCGGTCGGCCGGTGCTTCAGAAGGACGTTGCGATCATGATCCGGCAGGTCAAATCGGGCGGCAGACTGGGGGACGCCCTCCAGATGTGCTCGTACATGCCGGGGTTTGTGAAGCAACTGTTCCGCGCCGGCGAGGAGTCGGCGGAACTCGGACGGATGTGCCAGATCGTGACGCGTCACTACGGACGCGAGACAAAGCACCTCGTGAAGAACCTCGCGACGCTGATCGAGCCGGTGCTCATCGCCCTGCTCACCGGCGTGGTGCTGATGGTGGCGCTGGCGATCTTCCTGCCCATGTGGAACATGGCGAGCCTGATGAACTGACCGGAACACAACGGACCATGCGCGGCACGTCGCCGCGAATTCACTCAAGACCGTGCCGCGACGCATGGAACACCCCCGGCCCCGTGGGCCGAGACTCGTAAAGGAGACTCGAAGATGAACTCGAACCGCATGATGATCGCCCGCAAGGGTTTCACGCTGGTGGAACTGGTCGCAGTGATCGTGGTGCTGGCGATCCTGTCGGGCATCGCGGTGCCGAAATACCTTGACTACTCGGCTCGGGCGAAGTCGGCGGCGCTGCAGGGGTGCCTGGGCGGGATCCGCACCGGCATCGCCCAGTACTTCGCGGACCAGTCGGTGACCGGCACGGCGGCGTACCCGACGCTGGTGCAGCTCACCACGCTCGGCACGGTGATGCAGGAGGCGCTGCCCGCCAACCCGTACAACGGGCTGAGCAACGTGACGGCGGCGACCGTGACTGAAGCAGCCGCCGGCACCCGCACCGTCACGGGCACCGCGGGCTGGCGGTACTACGTGGACAACACGCTCGCGACGCCCGCCGCGGTGTTCTACGCCAACGATTCAACGGCGACGAAGGTGCTCGACAGCACCGGGGCGGCGATCACGGCGAACAAGCTCTGATCCCCGACGCGCCGACTCGGCTCGGATTGGTTTCACACATGCACAATCACCGCCGAGGGGGATGGAGGAGTCCCCCTCGGCGTGTGCGTTTCGGATGAGGCGCGTGTGTGATCGAGGATTCTGTACGACACGATGGTGCACGACCCCATGACCACACGCCGCGCATTCTCGCTGATCGAGCTGGTCGCCGTGATGTCGATCCT
>CAYZFW010000455.1:0-2845 GCA_964477615.1 uncultured Phycisphaeraceae bacterium
CGCCTCGCGCCGCCGAACCACGAACAGCGCCACCGCCCCCATGCCGTAGAAGATCCACATGGTGAACACGAACGTTCCGGCGAGGTTCGCGAAGTCCTGCAGCACCAGCACGGCCGTGCAGGAGAGCGCCAGTTGCACCCACAGCGCCACCGCCGGGGTCTCGTACCTCGGGTGAATCCGCGCCAGGAACCGGAACAGCAGGCCGTCGCGGGCCTGCGCGAAGGTCACCCGCGCCCCGGTCATCACGCTGGCGTGGGAACTGCCGAGGGTAGAGACGATGATGATCAGCGCCACCGCCGAGCCGCCGATGGGACCGACCAGTTTCTCCATCAGCAGCGGCGCGACGGTCGTGGTCTCCTTCATCACCCCCAGCGGGATGTGCCACAGATACACGGCGTTGACGAGCAGGTACAGCCCGATCACGCCGAGCGTGCCGATGACGTACACCCGCGGCAAGGTCCGGCGCGGGTCCTTCACCTCGCCCGCGATCGCCCCCACGTCACTCCATCCGTCGTACGTCCACATGATGGCGGCCATGACGGGGACGATGGCCTGAAAGAGCGAACTCGGCGCCGGCACGGCGGTGAAACCAGCCGCCTCGCCGACGGGCTGACGCACCGCCGCCCAGACCCCCAGCCCGACGATGCCCAAAAGGGCCGCGTACTTGAAACCCGTCAGAACGACGGCGAAGCGGGCGCTGCCCCTGACGCCCAGCACGTTGATGAGCGTCAGCACCACCAGCGCCCCGCACGTCAGCCACTGGGGGCTCCAGGCCAGTCCGGTGAGCGAGTTGAAATGCTCGGCGAAGATGATGGCGATGCCCGCCGCCGCGGAGGGCTTGGTGATGAGCATGTACGTCCACCCGAAGACGAACGCCGGGCAGGGGCCGAACCCCTCGCGGATGAAGACGTAGATCCCCCCGCTGCGGGGCATGCGGGCGGCGAGCTCGGCAAAGGTGAGCGCCCCGCACAACGCGATCAGCCCCGCCCCGAGCCAGAACGAGAGGATCAGCCACGGATCACCCATGTGCTGGGCGATGGTGGTGGGCGTCTTGAAGATGCCGCTGCCGATGACCACGCCGACCATGACGGCGATGGCACCCCAGAAGCCGACTTTGCGGGGGAGGTCTGGGGTGGTCGAGGCGGCGGGGGACGAAGTCGACATGGCTGAGGATATGGCGCGGGCACACGATCAATCGAGCAAGTTCAGCAAGTCGAACCAACTCGAGTCTCTTCCGCTGTCGCCTTCGCCGATCATCGTCGTGATGATCGGGAAGCCATCACATGACAGGTAGAGGTCGGCCTGGTGCTTCGAGTATCTCTTCATGAACGGGGCGAGATTGATGAACGGGGCGAGATTGCACGGCGTCACATCAATCGGGCTGAGAATCCACAAAGGATCGAAGTCTTCGAGCGGGCCGCGTCGCTTGATCCCACCGAAGACCCGCTTACGAACAAGGAACGTGAGTCCGCGAACCCGAGCCAGCCTCCACGAGAACTTCAGGTAAAGGAACTTCACCACAAACCCGACCGCCAGACCGATCCCGGTGCCGACGAGGATCGCCCACTGGTTCACGGGCCAAGGCGCGTTCAGCAAGGCAGGCGCAAGCGATGTGATGACGAGGAAGAGGACCGCAACGGCGATTGGGATCACGCTGGCCCCGAACTGGTACCACCCGACGCTCACGAGAGATGGCAGCACGGCACGATCGCTTGCAATGAACTCCCGGAGACCTCTGGTGGGGGCAGGGTCGATCACCCACACACAGGGGATGGCTCCGATGCGATGTTCACTTCGCAGCGCCGCGAGCCGGGCTCGTAGCGAGTCGAGAATCGGCCACACCGTCGCGATGTGCCCTTGGGTATGCCCCGCGTAGGCAAAGACCAACGACACATACTCGGCCATCCCCTTGCGGTCTCGTCGAACCCTCCACTTGGCATCCGCAGTTTCGATGGCGTGCCTTCGCTGGTAACGGACAAACCAAGCGTGAACCACGAGCATGATCACTGTTCCGGCGCAGAACACCCAAGCCGCCGTCGGGATCGACGCCAACGGGGTTGCCGCCAAACGACCGCTCCGAGGGGCGGCGATCCAAAGACAAAATGGCAGCATCAGCCCGAAGGCGACCAGAACCACGGAAAACGGCAGAACAGTCTGCACCACCGGTCGACGGCGGGGCAGGATCTTGAACGTGCCACCTTCGAACGCCCAGAGACCCTCGCAAGCATCGTGCGGGTCGCCCTTCTCCCCGTCCTCGTGTTCCGCGGTGTCGGTGGATCGCATGGCGGGCGAGCGTACCGCGAGCAGATTCAGGCTGAAATGTACGGGGTTGGCGGGCCGTCGCCAGCAATGTGCGCGAGCGCCGCGTGGCCTCCGACGCCGGGCGGGCGAGCCTGAGACCGACTGGCGAATCCGTGAATCCGCCCGGCGCCGTCAGAAAGTCGAACAAAATCAGCAAAAAACTCGGGGAAAACGCCGATGGAACTTGCGTGCCGGACCAAAAGGCACTAAAAAACCGCAGGAAAGCGGGGTACACGGAGGTGTAGCTCCCCCCGCCGACCACAGCACCGAGCCAATACAAGGAGAAACGTATGGCCGCCAAGTCCAAGAAAGCCCCCGTCGCCAAGAAGCCCAAGCTCTCCGGCGTGGACAAGCCCCGCACCAAGGGCCAGGTCTTCACCACCATCGCCGAGCAGACCGAGCTCAGCCGCAAGCAGGTCGCCGCGGTGTTCGATGCGATGACCGACATGCTCAAGATGGACCTCAAGAAGCCCGGGATCTTCCAGGTCCCCGGCCTCATGAAGGTCACCGTCATCCGTAAGCCCGCCACCAAGGCCCGCATGGC
>CAYZFW010000456.1:0-2826 GCA_964477615.1 uncultured Phycisphaeraceae bacterium
GTTCGGGGGTCGGGGGTCGGGGGTCGGGGGTCGGGGGTCGGGGTTCGGGGGCAGTGGGCAGTGGGAGTTGGGCGGTGGAAACGGGAAGCCGGCGTGGCGCGGGCGTGGAGAAGCTGTCGGTTGGCAGAGGCACGCGAGATGTGCCCGCCGCGCGGCTTTCTCCGAATGCATGAAGATTCTGACCCTGCATAAGTAGACATTTCCTGCGGCGGTTGCTATGCTCTACTCGTCATGCCACATCCCTCGCCCGGACCGCTGTGCCTCTTCGGTCCCCCGGGATTTTCCGGGTCGGCGCTGGCGTTTTCGACCCCACGTTGTGGGGTTGTTTTTTATCCGGATTGGGGGGGCCGATGAGCGTGCCGCATGCACTAACGGGCGGCCCTGGTGCCGACGCACGGGCCATGCTCGACGGCGCATGGGCCTCGCGCCGCTCATTGCTCTCGGTGGGGCTTGAGCCGTGCCCCGAGTACCTGCCGCCCACGGGCGAGTACGAGGCGACCATCGCGGGCTACGAGCGCTGGCTGATGGACCTTGCGGAGGCCGCCGCACCGCACGCCGCGGCGTACAAGTTCAATCTCGCCTTCTTCGAGGCCCTCGGCCCCGATGGCTGGGCGCTGCTCAAGCGAGTCCGCGACCGACTGCCCGCGGGGATCATGGTCATCGCCGACGCGAAACGCGGCGACATCGGCTCGACGGCGAAGCGGTACGCGCAGGCGACGTTCGAGTGGCTGAACGCCGACAGCGTGACGCTCAGCCCGCTGATGGGGCGCGATTCCGCCGAGCCGTTCCTGGCCTACGCGAGCAAGCTGTGCTTCTTCCTCTGCCTCACGAGCAACCCAGGCTCGGCGGACTTTCTTCAGCGCAACGGTCTCGCGGTCGAAATCGCCAAGGCCGCGGCGTCGTGGGGGGATGATCGGCGCTGCGGGCTTGTGGTGGGCGCGACGCGGGCGGGGAAGGTGGCGGAGATTCGTGCGGCTTCGCCGCGGGCGGTGTTTCTGATCCCGGGTGTGGGTGCGCAGGGCGGGGATGCGGAGGCGGTGTGCCGGGAGGGGCTTGGTACGTCGGCTCTCCGAGCCGACAACTCGTCAACGCGAACAAACGAGAAGTCGGCTCGGAGAGCCGACGTATCAGGAGCCGACGCCGGACGAACCCCCCCGCTGCTGTTCCACGTCACACGAGGCGTGTTGCCCGAGAAGAGCGATGCGGGGACATTCCGCGAGATCGTCGCGAAGAAGGCGGGGGCATATCGGCAGATGTTCGAGTCGGCGGTGGACGCGGCGCGTCGCACGCGCACCCCTGCAGGGAAGGAGACGGCACATGCCTGAGACGATGGACCGGACATCGCGTGCGATGGAACTCCTCGAGCAGACCGGGGCCGTGAAGACCGGGCACTTCCTGCTGTCTTCGGGTCTGCACTCGGCGAAGTACTGCCAGTGCGCGGCTCTCTTCGAGCACCCGCGCGTCGCGGCGGAGATGGCCGACATGCTGGTGGACCAGTTGCCCGCCACGCTCGCGGTGGACGTGGTGCTCGCGCCGGCGCTGGGGGGCATCCTGTGGGGATACGAGATCGCGCGGGCCTTGGAGACGCGCCGCGGCGCGGGGGGCACTGGCAGCGTGCGGTCGTACTTCGCCGAGCGGCAGACGGGCGAGCCGTTCGCGCTGCGCCGCTCGTTCGTGCTGAACCCCGGCGACCGCGTGCTGCTGGCGGAAGACGTGGTGACCACCGGCGGGAGCGTGATGGAACTGATGCCGCTGATCGACGCCGCGGGGGCCAAGGCGGTCGCCTTCTGCGCCGTGGCGGATCGAAGCAAGGGGAAGTTCAATCCTCCCGCGCCGCTGTTTTCGCTGGTGAAACTGGATTTCGAGACGTACGACCCGGCCACGTGCCCCCTGTGCGCCGCGGGGTCGGCGGCGATCAAGCCCGGCAGCCGCGGAGCACCCGCGCCCGCTTGCCGAACGACATGAACCTCGGCAACCGCCGGAGTGTGATGGACATGCCCACGACGATGAAGACCAAAGCCCCGATCAAAGTTGACGCGCAGCCGCTGACAGCGCCGACCGCAGCGCCTGTAGGAGGCGCGGGCGAGCACGCCCAGACGCGGTCGCGTTCCACGCACGAGTGGACGGCGAGCAAGGCCCCGCAGGCCGCGCTCGTTCTGGAAGACGGAACCCGCTTCGAGGGCCGCTCCTTCGGCGCGCCGGTCTCCTCAGCGGGCGAGGCTGTCTTCACCACCGGCATGGTGGGCTACCCCGAGACGATGACCGACCCGAGCTTCGCCGGGCAGATCGTCGTCTCCACGTACCCGCTGGTGGGCAACTACGGCGTGCCCTCGGATCGTGAACAGCCCGGCTGTCCGGGTCTGAGCGCCGTGTTTGAGTCGTGGAAGATCCACGCCGCGGGGCTGGTGGTGAGTGATTACTCGGAGCGATACAGCCACTGGGACGCGGGGCGCTCGCTGCACGCGTGGCTGCTGGAACAGGGCATCCCCGGCGTGACAGGCATCGACACCCGCTCGCTGACGCAGCATCTCCGCGAACGCGGCACGATGCTCGGGAAGATCGTGGTCAGCGGCAAGGACGTTGCGCCGCGCGACCCCAACAAGGAAGTCCTGGGGAAACTGGTTTCGATCTCGAAGTCCGTGGTCTACAACCCCTTCCCCGGTTCGCCCGCCACGGGCAAGCGCGTGTGCCTCATCGATTGCGGGGCGAAGTACAACATCATCCGCTCGTTCCTGCGCCGCGGCGTCGAGGTGCTCCGCGTGCCCTACGACGCGGACATTTCGCAAGAGAAGTTCGACGGCCTGATGGTCAGCAACGGCCCGGGTG
>CAYZFW010000457.1:0-2824 GCA_964477615.1 uncultured Phycisphaeraceae bacterium
GACCATCGACCGCGGCAAGTTCGGCTCGACGCGGATCGGTTCGATGACCAAGATCGACAACCTGGTGCAGATCGGGCACAACTGCCGCATCGGGAAGGCGTGCCTCATTTGTGGCTGTTGTGCTCTGGCGGGGAGCGTGGTGATCGAGGACGGCGCGGTGCTGGCGGGGGGCGTGGGGATCGCCGACGGGAAGACCATCGGGCGGGGCGCGAAGGTCGGGGCGCGGTCGGGGGTGATGGACGACATTCCGGCGGGAGAATCGTGGGTGGGCTACCCGGCCCGCCCCGCGAAACAGACGATGCGGATCCTGTCGTCGCTCGACAAGCTGCCGGACGTCATGCGCAAGGCGTCGAAGATGATGGAGTGAGGGGACTCATGTGACACGGACTTCTCGCTTCCGAGCGAGATGCCCGTGTCCGCGTGCCTGTTCGCGGGTCCCAGCGCAGAGCGGGGAGCACGGGCATCCAGAAGACTGGAAGCCCGTGGCACGCAGACCGTTGCAATCCGCGCGTTCGCGGGTAGCCTCGTGCGATGCCGATCCGCCGCCGAGTTGCTTTGATCGTCGCCGCTGCGCTCTTCGCGGCCTGTGATCCGTCGCGCGTGCAATCGGCCGAGGACCCGTTCTGGAGCCTCACGGCGCACGAGGTTGATCCGAAGGTCTGCGCCATCGGCACGCTGATTCCCGACCTGCCGCTCAAGGGATTCGAGGGCGAGGGGCCGACGCTGGGCGAAGCGCTGAGGGGCCGCAAGGCCATGGTGCTGTGCCTCACCTCGGCGACGTGCCCGTTGTCGTCTCGCTACGGCCCGCGCCTGGCGGGCCTCGCGACCGAATACCTGCCCAAGGGGATCGGGTTCGCGCTGGTCAACGTCTCCGACACCGACACCACGCCCGAGATGCGCCAGCAGAACAAGGACCTGCGCTGGGAGGGGCTGTACCTGCCCGACACCGAGCGTGTGATCCGGCGGGCGCTTTCGCCTCGCACCACGTCGGAGGTGCTGGTGATCGATTCGGGGCGGACGCTGGTGTACCGCGGGGCGGTGGACGACCAGTTCGGGGTCGGGTCGGCGCTGCCGGCGGCGCGGCGGACATTTGTCCGCGATGCGCTCGACGCGGTGCTTGCGGGGAAGCCGGTGCCCGTGTCCGCGACGTGGTCGCCGGGGTGCGCGGTTGATCCGCCGGAGAAGGGTGAGGCCCCGCGCGTCGATCTCACCTACCACGCACGCATCTCGCGGATCATCCGCGAGCGGTGCGAGTCGTGCCACTTCAACGGCGGGCCGGCGCCGTTCTCGCTCGAGACGTACCGGGCGGTCTCGGGGCGGTCGTCGATGATCGCGGCGGTGGTGCGCTCGGGACTGATGCCGCCGTGGGACGCGGTGAAGCCGAAAGAGGGAATCGAAGGTGGCGCAAAGAGTGTCGTGTGGCGTCACGACCCGACGCTGCCGGAGGATGAGCGGCGCGATCTGCTGGCGTGGCTTGAGTCGTCGAAGCCCGAAGGCAACGCGCACGACGCGCCGGCCCAGGTGAAGCGCAACGCGGGCTGGGCCATGGGCTCGCCGGACGCGGTGCTGATGTCGACGCGCGTGGACGTGCCCGCCGACGGGGCGCTGGTGTATGCGCGGCTGGACATCGACACGATGCTGAAAGAGCCCGCGTGGGTCTCAAACTGGGAACTCATGGCCCGCAAGCGGATGGCGCTGCACCACGCGGTGATGTTCCTGGAGCGCGACAAGCGCCCCGAGGGGATGGACGACGAGACGGCGCTGCGCCAAGGGAGACTGGAACCGATCCTCGCGGCGGGCGCGGCCCACAGCGCCGCCGTGTGCCCGCCCGGCGCGGCACGGGCTGTGCCTGTCGGGGCAAGGCTCATTGTTCATGCGTGGTTCCGTCCCACCGGGAGAGTGATGGGCGAACGGCTGCGCGTGGCGTACAAGCTGATGCGTGACACGCCGAGCGGGGTCGTGCGGTCGATCCCTGCGATGGTCGATGCCGGCGCTGACGGTGGCGCGGCGGGCACTGTGCCGCTGGCGGACCGCTGGATCCGCGCCGAGTCGGCCATCGGCGAGGCCGCGGCGATCGTCGCGGTGGTGCCGGTGGTCGGGCTCGCGGCGAAGGACGTGTCGATGGTGTTGCGCACACCGGGCAATGAGTTCGGTGTGTTCGTGGCCGATCGATTCCGAGCCGCGTGGCCCACGCGGTACGAACCGGTCGAGGGGATCGGCGTCGAGCCGGGGACGGTTCTGGCGTGGTCGGCAAGACCGACCGAGGAGCCCGCGGCGGGCGAAGCGACGCGCGGGATCGCGGGGTTCATGGGGTTTGTTGAAGTGATGACGAAGCGCGAATAGCCGGCGAACCGAGTCCATCGAAGAGATCCCTTCGTCAGGTGTCGCGCCTGTTGGCACTGCTGTCACCATTGACCGGGCCATCAGTGGCACGAATCGCTACCCTGACCGCGTGGACCCCAATCTCCAATGGTCGCTGCTGGCGCTGTGCGCGTATGTCTTGGGCTCGATCCCCTTCGGCCTGCTCATCGGGCTGGCCCGCGGCGTTGACATCCGTCAGCACGGGTCGAAGAACATCGGGGCCACCAACGCAGGGCGGGTGCTGGGGCGCTCGTGGGGATTTCTGTGCTTTTTCCTCGACTTCCTGAAGGGCGCGGCACCGGTGCTGGCATCGGGGTGGTGGATGGGCGTGCTCAGCGCTCGCGACGTGACACCGCTGAGCGCGTGGCTGTGGCTGGGGGTGGGCGTCGCCGCGGTGATCGGGCACATGTTCCCGGTGTGGCTGCGGTTCAAGGGCGGCAAGGGCGTGGCGACGGGCTTTGGG